>JBBILC010000003.1:0-80811 GCA_037445115.1 Coleofasciculaceae cyanobacterium bin_20 | reverse complement strand
ACACGATTAGAGGCTATTTTTTAACACATTTCCTATCATTCAACACTTCTGCTATCGGGCCATACGGATTCAATTCATGCGATCGCGGTAGGAGCAATGCAACCTGAATTCGACTTCTCGATCGTCAGTGCCAGTCGCGATCGCACGCTGCGAGTTTGGCAATGTGCATCTACGCCAAACAACACTTAGGCAAAGGCTAGGCAAAAGCTAGTGGAGCAGATACAGCCCTTCCATACTTGGTGAGGTACAGACAAGGGGCTTA
Organism: Coleofasciculaceae cyanobacterium bin_20; assembly: GCA_037445115.1. Lineage (GTDB taxonomy): Bacteria > Cyanobacteriota > Cyanobacteriia > B231 > B231 > Trichothermofontia. The sequence goes on along the minus strand of JBBILC010000003.1, from coordinate 80,549 downwards.
AGCCCCTTGTTCACAAGGCTTGACAGTACTTCATTAGAGAGGGAAGGGCTGTATAAATTCTGTAACGTTCGTAGTGACGACTTCAGTCGTCATGGGCTAGAGCCTCACACGACAAACAGTGGGAAATTTATGAGTTTCTGTACTCGGCAAACCCTAGGCAAGAATTTATAACTGCAAGGCTTCATGGACCTGCATTCGCTTAAATTGGGTGCTGACTCCCTGTTGTTGTAAGGCTTGGGCAAAGGCTTCCGGTGTACCTGGGAGGTTAAAGGCACCAAAGTGCATAGGAATCACCGTTTTCGGTTTCACTAAACGCACCGCTTCCGCCGCACGCTCCGGCCCCATTGTAAACTGATCGCCAATACAGGCCAGCATCACATCAACGGGATGAAACTTAGAAATGAGCGCCATATCCGCAAACACATCCGTATCCCCCGTGTGGTAGATCGTGGGGCCATTTTTGACTGTAATCAAAAAACCACCGGGATTGCCCGCATAGATAGCGGGACTGCCATCGGAGGCGATCGCTGAGCTATGAACGGCTGGCACAAACAGAACCCGCACCTCACCATTGAGCAGCGATAATTCCCCGCCGAAATTCCCCAAGGTATCAAACCCCACCTGATCAGCCGGATACCCACTGGTACTCACTAGGGCATTCCCTAAATCAAAAGTGCTGACTAATTTTGCGCCCGTTTTTTTGGCAATCTCGATCGCATTCCCCACATGATCCCCATGACCGTGGGTAACAAGAATTAAATCGGCCCGATCGAGTTCTGCCAAGTCAGATTGACCCGTTGGGTTCATGGGATTTTCCAGCCAGGGGTCGAGGAGCAAAACCTTGCCACTTGGCGTTGTCACCCGAAAGGCTGCGTGACCATACCAGTACAATTCGGTAGCTGCCGCCGCTTGCGCTGGGCTAGATAACAGGCCGCTACTGAACCATACCAGTGCCAGCACCAACACCGCGATCGTCCCCAGACGCGCCCAGAATTTTGACCAGAATTGCGACGCGATCGCTTGCCCCCATTGGCCTAGAGGTAACCGTTGTCCTGGGAGGGTGAATCGCATCATCCTTCGGCTCCATCGCTTCATCCGCCATCATCTCCAAGTATGTAGTAAGCACTTTAGTGCTTATGCTGCCCCCAAGGCAATCGGGGCTGCGAGAGAATCAGGCAAAGGGTCACACCGAATGGAATCTCAGGATCAAACCGTGCTTAATTGACAAGCAGCCCCTAAACCAATCCCCATCTCCTGAGGGGTAATTTTGCCATCGCCATCGGTATCTAGGGCATCAAATACCAGATCCGTCCCCATCCATTCTTCACGGGTAATGAAGCCATCGCCATCCAAATCATAGGTTTGGAAAAGCTTCTCCGCCGTGCGATTCACGACTTCGCAACCTTCCAACTGGCGCAGGCGTTTTTCCAGCAATGCTTCTAGGCTTTCTAGCGCTTTAGTAAACCCATGAATGCCTTCTGTTAATTTTTCGGATGCCATACGATCGGCAGCGTGCATCTGGTCAAAGGTAGCGCGATCAATGTGAATCTTTGCAATGTCCATTGCCGCAGCGTGCTGAGGCTCCAATTTGCGGGGGAGATCCGCCTGGGTTGCCTCCAATTCACTCAATAACTTGGGGGAAATAGTCAGCAGATCGCAACCTGCTAGTTCACAAATTTCACCAATATTACGGAAGCTGGCCCCCATCACTTCGGTGTGATAGCCGAACTTCTTGTAATAATTGTAGATCGTGGTCACGGACTGCACCCCTGGATCTTCAGCCCCGACATACTCTCGCCCAGTTTCCTTCACATACCAATCCAGAATCCGTCCAACAAAGGGAGAAATTAGGGTGACCCCGGCCTCGGCACAGGCGATCGCTTGATGTAGCCCAAACAGCAAGGTCAAATTACAGTGAATCCCTTCTTTTTCGAGAACCTCGGCGGCGCGAATACCCTCCCAAGTGGAGGCGATTTTGATCAAAATGCGATCGCGGCCAATCCCAGCCTTTTCGTACTCAGAGATTAAATACCGAGCCTTAGCGATCGTGGCTTCGGTGTCGTAGGACAAACGCGCATCAACTTCGGTGGAAACCCGTCCAGGAATAATTTGCAAAATGCGTTTCCCAAAGGCCACGGCTAACCGTTCAAAGGCGAGGGTTGCAACCTCGGCTTCAGTGGCCTCTGTTCCCGCCTCCGCCCGCGCATGACGCAGCGTTTCATCGACAATTTCCTGGTATTGGGGCATCTGGGCTGCCGCCGTAATCAAGGAAGGATTCGTCGTCGCATCGCGGGGTTTGAATTGCTCGATCGCCTGGATATCGCCCGTATCGGCCACCACGATCGTCATGTCACGTAATTGTTCCAGTAGGCTCGTAGACGTAGACATAAGTAACTCCTAGATTGAATAGTTGGAACAATCGAACGACTTCCTCGGCAAAGTCAGCGATCGCGATCGGCAACCATGTGATCAACAACCTGGACGAGTTGTTGCACAATGGTGAGCATTTGACTTCCCTGATCCTGAACAACTTTCTCCAGGCGATCTAAACCCTGGTGCATTTGTTGCCCTTGTTGGCGCACCACCTGCTCCATACGCTCAAAGCCCTGCTCCATACGCTCAAAGCCCTGCTCCATACGCTCAAAGCCCTGCTCCATGCGTTGACCTTGGGCCTCAGACTCAAGGCGGAGAGCCGTGATTGACTCGGTTAATTCGCCAATTTGCTGGGTTTGCAGTTCCAAGTGCCGAGTATTTTGCTGTGTCGCCCTCACCAGATCAGCACTGAGGACCAGCAACTCCCCTAGGTCTATTTGTGTTTCCGCTCGCGATTCCGCCATTAGCCCTCCTCCATCGGTGCTGCCAACAACAGGGCGCGATCGCACCCTAGTCACCCATTGCCCCACTTAAACTTTACCCACTGATCGGCGGTAGTTGCCAATCACCACCATTGCCCCCTGCCCCACGTTAAATCATCGGGTACTGTCCAGGACGTATTGATTGGGCATATTTGCAGGGCGTCATGGATACAGCAGACTAGGAGTCGGGCACCATCGCCTCGACTCCCCATCGTGGACCTATTCCTTCGCCGCCATTGCCAGCATCAAATCAATCAGGCGTTGGGAATATCCCCACTCATTGTCGTACCAGGACACCACCTTAAAGAAATTCGCATTCAGTTCAATCCCGGCTCCCGCATCAAAAATACTAGAGTGGGGATCGGTTGTGAAGTCGCTCGATACCACCGCATCGTCGGTATAGCCCAGAATCCCTTTAAGGGGTCCCTCGGCAGCGGCCTGCATCGCGGCACAGATCTCCGCATAGGACGTGGCTTTCTCTGTTTTAAAGGTCAAGTCCACAACGGAAACATTAGGCGTTGGCACGCGGAAGGCCATCCCCGTCAGCCGCCCCTTGAGGACCGGTAAGACCAAAGTTACCGCCTTCGCAGCTCCGGTAGAAGCCGGGATAATATTTTGAGTCGCACCCCGTCCCCCACGCCAGTCTTTTTTGCTGGGACCATCGACCGTAGGCTGGGTGGCGGTCATGGCATGAATCGTCGTCATCAGCCCTTCCGCTAAGCCAAAGTTGTCGTGAATCACCTTGGCAACGGGGGCTAAGCAATTGGTGGTACAACTGGCATTGGAGACAATCGTATCGGTAGCCGGATTGAAATTCTCATGGTTGACCCCAACCACAAACGTGGGAACCTTATCCGGATCTTTGGTTGGGGCGGAGAGGATCACGCGACGGGCACCAGCCTTGAGGTGATTGGAGGCCCCTTCGTGGCTGGTAAACAGCCCCGTGGACTCGATCACATACTCGGCTCCCAGGCTCCCCCAGGGTAGTTCCGCCGGATTGCGCACGGACAAACAGGGGATGAAGCGATCGTTCACCACAATCCCGTCGTCCTTGGCGACCACCGTACCCTGAAAGGGACCGTGGGTAGAATCGTATTTGAGCAGATAAGCAATATTATCAGCAGGGACCAGATCATTGATCCCAACAAATTCTAGATTAGGGTTGGCGATCGCAGCCCGGAAAACCAGTCGCCCAATTCGGCCAAATCCATTAATACCAATTTTGAGTGGTGCCACTATCGTTACTCCTATTCAGTCAGTGACAAGGGTTTCAGAAACAGTTTGTAATATGCCTTTGGGATTTGCAACGACTGTTTAGCAAAACTTCAGGATTGCCACCTGTTACCGGACGATTAGCGCGCAATTCGCATGTAATCCTGATAACGTCCGAGTCTAAAAGTTAATCATTTTTGTGGGAAATTCTAAAATAAAGATAAAAAAAAGAGATATCTTGTCTGCCGTGTTTTAGAGTTCTAGGCTAGGGGACCCTGAGTCATCACTACTTTTCGGAATATTACTATTTTAGTGTAACTTAAGCTGTAACCTAAAAAGATTGATTTAGGGATTTTTATCGGGAATTGTGACAGCACTTCTTTGATGTCCTAGGGATAAGCTAAGGGAATATAGATCGGCCTTGTCTAGCTTGCTATCTAGAAGAGATTTCCTAAAGATTTGCTAACTGACATCTGGCTTATGCTAGGTTATTCCTAATCATCGATATGTTTTAATTAGATAACATTAGGACTTGCAAAATGCCAGAAATTAGGCTTTAAGATAAAGGCGTAATTGTCGAGGTCATGCTTGGGTCTGGGTTAGTCTTACTCAGCAGGAATCTTTAGGATTTAATCATGCTTCTATAATGGTTCTGTGAACCCAGATGGAAACACACAGGCAGTCCTGCGCCACCTTCCCAGTGCTAGCCTCCAGATTCATCCGTATCAGTAGATGTAGTTTTGTAGTAGTGGTCCGGGGTAACGATCGATGACGAAACGAGTGGGTATCCTTACAAGCGGCGGTGACTGTCCGGGTTTAAATGCGGCGATCCGGGCCGTGGTCAGTCATGCCACCTTAACCTATGGCTGGGAAGTGTTGGGTATCCCATATGCAACCCAAGGGCTACTGGAGGCGAAGGCATCGCACTTGACTGTACATTCCCAAGATTTGCGGGGGATTGATCCCCTCCTGAGCTTGGGGGGGACGATTCTGGGGTCTGTCAATAAGGGGGATACGGCGGCGAATGCCGATGCGATTATTGCCGGATATCACAAGTTGGGTTTAGATGCTCTGATCGCGATTGGCGGTGACGGGAGTCTGGCAATTCTTCATGATCTCGCGATGAAGGGGAATTGGAACCTCGTCGCCATTCCCAAGACCATTGACAACGATGTTGCCCTCACCGAGCGCTCGATCGGCTTTGACACAGCCGTGAATACGGTGACCAACGCCCTCTACAACCTCTCCTGTACGGCAGCTAGCCACGATCGCGTCATGGTGGTGGAAGTCATGGGCCGCAACTCTGGTCACCTGGCCCTGAATGCGGGTCTGGCTGGGGGAGCCGATGTTATTCTGATCCCCGAAATTCCCTACACGATCGACAGTGTATGTCGTAAAATTCGCGAACTGCGGGAGCGTTGGGGTCGGTGCTTTGCGATCGTGGTGGTGGCTGAGGGGGCACGAACCATTGAAGGGGAATTTGTCGGCCAAAAAGATGACAAGGGGCATCTGCGCTTTCACGGGATTGGGGATTACATTGCCGATCAGGTGTGTCGTTGTAGCAAGAGCAATTTAGAAGCACGGGTAACCGTCCTGGGGCACGTGCAGCGTGGGGGGATTCCCTCCGCCCTCGATCGCCTCCTAGCAACTACGTTTGGTAAAGCCGCCGTCGATCTGGTGGCCGAGGGACGCTTCAATCGGATGGTGGCTTGGCAGTACGGCGAACTGATCAGTGTTCCCCAAACCGAAGTCTTTGCCAAGAGTCCCACCTTTGTTGACCCAAATCACTTCCTGGTGCAAACGGCCCGTGCCTTGAATACCTACGTGGGTGAGTTACCCCCGGAATCGGCAACCTTTGCGCCGGAGGTGCAGGGGAGTCATCAGGTAGCCCCCATGCCGGTGTAATAGGGAAACGATCGCCCGTAGTGAAGCAGCTTCAGGCGGGCGGGTAGAGCACCCGGTAATGGCTTTGGACAAACCCACAGGCATACCCACGGGTGGCGATCAGTTCCAGGGAGAGGTCTTGGGGCAAAGGGCCAAATAGGGGACGGCCCACTCCCAGAAGTACCGGAATTTGGGTGATGATCAGATCCTCAATCAGGTTTGCGGCCAGAAAGCGCTGAATCGTGACGCCACCATCAATATAAAGGTGTTGGTACCCCTGCTCGGCTAGCTGGACCATCAACTCGATTGGGGAAGTATCCGTCCAGGTAACAGTTGCGGGGACACCGGGCGGTAAAGTCCGCTGATGGCGGCTGAGGACAATCACTGGGAGGGGGCCATAGGGCCACGGCTCAAAGGCTTGTACCGACTCAAAGGTTTGGCGACCCATCACGATCGCATCCACGGTCGCCACAAAGGCTCCGTAGCCAAAATCCTCTCCTGGTGGGACCCTCGCATTCGCCGCGTCTAGCCAGTCAATCCGACCATCGGGACGGGCAATGAAGCCATCCAGGCTGGTGGCGATGAACACAGAACATTTAATCGGCATCGCGATCACAAAAAATGGATAGCTCTCTTAAATATAGGACCTGCAATCGCTGCACCTCCCAGTTCGCGCCAGCACATGGCAAAATCAGGGACAAATCTGCTGTTCAGAAAACCTATGCCAGAGTCCAAACCTGTCCACTCCCCCTCCGATAGCTTCGCGACGCCAAGGACACATCGCCCCGCCAACCTCACCCCTGACCAATATGCCCGTCTTAAGGCTGAAGCTGCGGCCCCCTATCGAGGCTTGCGCCTATTTATCTATTTTGCGTTTGCGGCGTCGGGGACGATCGGGGCTTTCATTTTTCTCAGTCAACTTTTGGCAGGTCATAACGTCACAAATCTTCTGCCCAACCTAGCTCTGCAATTGGGGGTCGTGGCCCTCATGCTCTGGCTATTTCGACTCGAAAATCGGACCCCAGGGGATCGCTAATCCCTCCAATCTTGCCATGTCCTTGGTCGGGATTGGCTAATTTATCGTGGCGGCTAATCCTCCAGAACAGGAGAGTACATATACTCATTACAAGTTACAAATATGCATTTTTCGTTGTAAAAATTAAAAAATAGTCATGTTTCGACAAGGAAAATAAAGAAAGTATTACGAAAGCAGAGATTCTTTAGAAAGTCAGGGCATGATGATGGCAGTTCAAATGGGGCCGCCCTGATAAAGGCTCTAACCGATAACACCTAGGATTTAGGGCTAACGCGTCAGTCTCACTGTTTTATAGAGGCAAGGGCGCGTTAGCTTTTTGATGCGCAGCGGGGTGCGCAGCAGGCTGACCCAGTGGGGTTAACGGGGCTGGGCGATCGCCAGCGGCACCCGGTAGACTAGCAGGCACAGGCGGTTCTCGCCATTGTTGCCGTTCACTGTTCTAGGGATATGACGATCGTGCTGCATTTGGGGTGGTTCTGGGTCCAACCTAGGAGCCAAGTGATCACCCGCCTATCCGCCTTTGGGGCCTACTCCCGCCATCGGCTTTGGTCATTAGCGCTTGGGTTAGGGTTAGGGGTCATCGGCGGGCCGATCGCTCCTGGCTGGGCCTACACAGAACCGGTGCTCCAGGTGGGTATTGTCCAGCGGTTTAGCAGCAAGCCCGATGACCAATTAACCCTCCGGGCACTCGCGGGCGATCGCCTCACCCTCCGGTTTGAGACCAATGGCCAACCGGAAACCCTTCAGGCTACCCAGGTGCGTTTGGAAGCCACCCGCCGCCCCCTCCCCACGCCCAACGTTGAAGAACGTCTGGTTCTCAGTACCCACCGCAGTTTTGAAAGTGCTGAAGACAGTGCCAACCAGTGGTTAGCCCGTGGGATTGCCGTAGAACTGGCGCAACCCGGCAACTGGCAGGTGTGGGCCGATCGCCAAACCTATCGCACACCGCTGCTCCGTCGTTGGTTACTCCAAAGCTTGCAATCCCAAGGCCATACCCTCCCCCATCTCGATACCCAGGTACTCACCAGCCAACCGGGTTTGTCGTGGGTTGTGAATGGCTACCGCTATAACCGCGATCGTCTGGAGATCACGACGGGGACGGGCGTGCTTCAGGTGGAACACCCCCGGCAGGAAACCCGGCGTTATGGGGGGACCTTCCGGGTGCAGCCCAATGCCTATGGCACCTACACGCTGGTGAATTGGGTGCCGATCGAAACCTATCTGCGGGGCGTGGTTCCCCATGAGATTGGCGCGGGGGCACCGCGATCGGCAGTGGAAGCGCAAGCGATCCTGGCCCGCACCTATGCCCTGCGAAATCTCCGGCGGTTTGCGATCGATAACTATGAACTGTGTGCCGATACCCAGTGTCAAGTGTATTGGGGACTGAGTGGGGCCGCCGCCGCCACGGACCAGGCGATTCAGGCGACGCGGGGGTTGGTGTTAACCTACCAGAACGAAATGGTGGATGCCCTCTATTCCTCCACCACGGGTGGGGTAACGGCAGCGTTTCAAGATGTGTGGAATGGGACCCCACGTCCCTATCTACAAAGTGTGATTGACTCGGTCAATCCTGTGTGGAACCTTGCCCAAAATAGCCTTGCACAGGAACAAAATGTGCGGGCATTTCTCAACCAAAAGCAGGGGTTTAATGAGGTGGGCTGGTGGGCCTTCCGCTGGCGGGAGGAAAGCAGCTTGGCGGCCCTGAACCAGGAACTCCGGCGCTATCTAACCAGCAAGCGACATCCCTTAGCCAATTTCCAGGCGATTCAACAGATGCAGGTCACCCAACGGGCACCCAGTGGGCGGGTTATCAACCTGACGGTAACGACTGATCGCGGCCCAGTGGTTCTGGAGAAAGATGAAATTATCCGGGCCTTGGAAGCACCCAATAGCACCTTATTTTATCTAGAACCCTTAATGGGCCAAGGGGGTCTACGCGGTTATGCCTTTATTGGGGGGGGCTTTGGGCATGGGGTGGGCATGAGTCAAACCGGGTCCTATCACTTGGCCGACATCGGCTGGCCCCATGCGCGGATTTTAAACTTCTACTATCCAGGCACCCAGCTTCAAACCTTGAATCCGACGATCGTCCTTTGGCAAGGTGAGACCCTGGCTACGCGATCGCGATCGCTCAATCCACCCCAACGGTAACCTCTGCATGGCTGAGTTCGGTGGCCTTCGCCCCAACCCCCCTCCCTGTGGGAGCGGGCGATCGACAAAAAAATGGAGCGCTGACGCACTCCACTTCCCATGAAAACGATTGATAGAGTTAGTGGCTCACGGCTAGACGCATGACTAGACGGTGACAGCCTGTTGGGCGGCCACTTGATTCAGTTCGCCCTTCTTGTACTTAATCGCGTAGACATCCACCGACTCTTGCTTGATCTTGCTAGCGTTACCCGCCGTCCAGAATTCTCGGTAGCGATCGGCGCACACCTTTTGCATGTACTTGATCGACGGCTTCAGGAAGTGACGGGGGTCAAATTCCTTAGGATTCTTTTGCAGAGCTTCGCGCACTGCTGCCGTGATCGCCAAGCGGTTATCAGTGTCGATATTCACCTTACGCACACCGCTCTTGATCCCCTTCTGGATTTCTTCTACGGGCACCCCGTAGGTTTCAGGGATAGTGCCGCCATACTGGTTGATCAGGGCCAACAGATCTTCGGGAACGGAAGATGACCCGTGCATGACCAAGTGGGTGTTGGGCAAACGTTTGTGGATTTCTTCGATCCGGCTGATGGCCAGAATTTCGCCCGTCGGCTTGCGGGTGAACTTGTAGGCCCCGTGGCTGGTCCCGATCGCCACCGCCAGCGCATCCACCTGGGTTTGCAGCACAAAATCAACTGCCTGATCCGGATCAGTCAGCAGTTGCGAGTGGTCCAGCTTACCTTCAAAGCCATGACCATCTTCTGCTTCGCCCATCCCCGTTTCCAAGGAACCCAAACAACCGAGTTCCCCTTCCACCGAAGCCCCGATCGCGTGGGCTACCTTAACCACTTCACTGGTAACCGCCACGTTGTATTCATAGCTGGCCGGGGTTTTGGCGTCTGCTTCCAACGAACCATCCATCATCACGCTGGTGAAGCCGTTCTTGATGGCCGAGTAGCAAGTTGCTGGCTCATTACCGTGGTCTTGGTGCATGGTAATGGGAATGTGGGGATAGGTTTCCACTGCCGCCAGGATGAGGTGACGCAGGAAGTTTTCACCAGCGTAGGAGCGAGCGCCACGGGAAGCTTGCAGGATCACGGGGCTGTCGGTTTCATGCGCAGCCTGCATGATGGCCTGGATTTGCTCCATGTTGTTAACATTGAATGCCGGAATGCCGTAACCATGTTCAGCCGCGTGATCTAACAACAGCCGCATTGGTACAAGCGCCATAGAGATTCCTCCTGGATTCGTTGGGGTCAGCTAGTTCGTCTTCAACAAACGTGATCATTACAATAATCTTAAGATACTTTAACGCTGACCGTTGCGATCTGGACAAAATCCCCTCAGTTTGCCAGTTACCTATTCGCTTCGTTGTCCCCTCTGGGTCGTTGGGCCGTTGGGATGCCCTAGTGGTCTGCCATGCCTAAAGTGATGAGTTGCACATAGGCTCCAGGCCCCTTCGACAGAGAGCTTCTCAGGGTGAGCAAGACTCATTTGCTCGGGATGAACGGGTCGAGAACACTCGTTGTAAGCTTGACACAGCCCTAGGATATTCCGGTCTATTGCTGGGGGCCGCTCAAGTCCTGGGCGACGATAGGGTGGCAAACCGTTGGTCCACGGTAGCTCTGATCGCGTTAGGATGATCGCGCAAGTAGATTGTTAGTGTGGGGGCGCGATCGCCAATGACCATTTGGGTAAACGAACAGCTTGATCCCTCTGGCTTGGTCTATGCCTGCATTGCCTGTTGTGACGAGGCCCAAGCCCAAGCTTGCTATGAGTCCTTCCAGAGCAATCTCACCCCAGAGCAGAAAGCCGAAGGTTGGATCGCCCGTCTCCGCACAGTCCCGGCCTGGGATGAGGTTCCTGTCAATGCCCTAAAACTTAACTAACTCGATAATTTCGCTCAGTGAGCCGTTGGATGGGACTCGGCTTGACAAGGTGTCAGTGAGTGGGGCCAGCGAGATGATCCTAAAAATGACCAGTCTCCCTCAAGGTGTCAGTGAGCGAGGCAGGTGAGACGCCTAGGGTGCATCCCGAATTGGCAATTCCAGCGCGTGGCCCTCATCCCCCAGCCCTTGCTCCCACGGGTAGAAGGGGCGTTATCTTGAAGTCCATCGCCCTTTGGGAGAGGGATTTAGGGTGAGGACAACAAAACTGGGATGCACCCGACGCCTACCCCACAAGTCCTGGCTGTCACTTACAAAAATATCCGGGTGACCGTTCCAACCACGACACCCATCCCGACGCCTATCCCACAAGTCCTGGCTGTCACTTAAGGATTGAAGCGATGGGTAGATGAAAATGGATTGAAGCGATGGGTGATGAAAATGGGCAGGCGAGACGCCTACCCCACAAGTCCTGGCTGTCGGGGGATTAGCCTCACCGATGAGATTTCCCCCGCACTGGTGAGTTGCCTGCCTCTGACCGCTTAGGCTCCGGTTGTCCAGAGCACATTGAGTTGTTCGTCCGTAACACTGATAAAGTCTGCGGCGGTTAGGTCCCCGATGTTTGTGTCAGCAACTACGCCCAAGGCACGACCATCAGCCAGACGGATAATGACATCGTCGCCAGCACCCCCAGCAATATTGCCGGCATTAATAAAGGTGAGATCGGAGAAGGTTAGCCCGCCGGTCAGGCCAATAAGGTCTTGGGCATCGTCATACAGCAGCACATCGACATTGCCTACCGCTACATCGGCCAGATCGCGACGAAGGACTAGGAGATCGGTGCCAGGTCCCCCATCCAGGGTATCCCGACCCACATCCCCAACCAGGGTATCGTTGCCTTCCCCCCCCAGGAGCTGGTCGTCGCCCTTCCCCCCCCGCAGGACATCATTACCGTTGCCCCCAATCAGGGTGTCGTTATCGAGATCACCCCGTAGAGTATCATCGCCATCGCCGCCGTTGATCAAGTCATTCTCTTTACCCCCAAGAATGCGATCGACGCCGCCCCCGCCATCGAGGCTATCGTTCCCCTGATTGCCCAGGATCAACTCGTTATCTGCTGAACCAATCAGGGTATCGTTGCCCCCCAGGAGCCAAACGCCCCGGCGGAACGGTGCCAACTGTCCAAAGGACAAAATGACATTGTCGGGACCAACCGTACCCAGCAAGCGACCATTATTCAGATCGGGTGTCAGTGCCATATTGCTGATTCTCCTTGCAAGATTCAATAAAGCCGTTTTGAATTTAAACCTGACCGGACCCCTCACCACGCGGATGAGGCTGTGCCCATGAGACTTTTAAGCATTCATAAAGTTCCCACCCTATGGATGTAGCCTACTGCTGATTCAGTTTTGGAGAATACTTGTTTTTTCTTAATAAAGCAGTATCTAGACCGCACGCCAGCCTGTAGAGAGCCTCAGGACACGACGATCGCGTTAGGAAATAAAGGCTAAACGCTCTGTATGCGCAACAAGAATGGTCTTGTCATCACCCTTAAGGTTAGTCTGAGAGACTCGGGGCGAATTCTGGCCTTGACTAAGCTGCCCTTTCTCCGCTAGCCAGTCTGAGCCTTGCGATAACCCCTGAATGCTAGGGAAAAACTACAGCCGCAATCCGCCTGATTCCGCACCCCCACTGGCGCAACTATAGACATCGTTACAGAAACATGGGCCTCTCCGGTTTCTCCTGATGATCAGAATGGCCTTTTTGAGGTTTTACAGTCAGCCCCATAGGGAGAACATTCACGGCTCAGATAACCGTGCTCAGATAGTCGTTTTGTTGAGATGAAAATCTCTCCTATCCAACAACAAAAAAAGACAATTCGTTACAATTTTTCTAGATTGATCCTCGCTTAGCCCTCGCCGGGGACTACTTAACCGTGATCCCCAGGTATCGATCTAATCTTAATTTTTTATAAAATTCAACCATCGCAAAAATAAGCTACACTAATGTTGAATCATTAAAATTGCCGTTAGGGATCATCATTGTGCATAAAATCTTCTCTTGAAAATCAGTATACTAAAGGAGGTGGTAGTGTATATTAATGATCAATTCTTTGCCTAAGTATAGGTGTCTCAGTATAGGAGGGTGAGGTATAGCAGAGCAAAGTGAGGGATAGTTACACATGATGCCATCTTTTATTAACAACTCATTTTTACCGTCCGCTAGTTGGCTGGTTGCCCAGTCTGGTCGTCAGTTGTCTTTTTTAGCCTAAAACAGACGAAAACGGTTGCCGAAGTGCTACTGCCTAGGGCTGACACGATATTGGGAAATCGGTACTTTGATTGTCATTGGTTTTATAATTCGAGAGGTTTTGAGATGCCAGCTTATCAAATTGTTAATTGTCCCAACTGTGGCAGCCCTGCTGAGCGCCACCAGTGCCAGGATCAGAACCTGACCCGAACACAGTGCTCGCTTTGCGATTACTTGCTCATTACCTGTGACCAGAGTGGTCGCGTGGTTGAGGCGTATGCGCCTGGACTGTATGCCCACCAGGTCAAAGCCAACGGGATATCCCTACCGTTGCCCGATCGGACCTTGGGCGATCGCCCCCCCTTGGGTCGTGCGCAGTTGGCCACAGGCCGCCGCCGCCTCTAGACCACGGGAATAGCGGACGCTGACGGCAATGTGTTGTTTTTGCAGTGCTGCAACAAAGGCTTGAACACGTGCGCGATCGGGGCGCTGAAAGCCTGCATCGTCGATCGGGTTATAGGGAATCAAGTTGACATGGGTTTGAAACCCGCGCAGGTGTTGGGCGAGGGCGATCGCTTGCTCTGGGCGATCGTTCACACCTGCCAGCAAAATATATTCGAATGTTACTCGTCGCCCGGTGATCTGCACATACTCTCGGCATTCCGTTAGCAAGTCGGCGAGGGCATAGGCGCGAGCACTGGGAATCAGTTGCTCCCGTAGGGCTTGATCCGGGGCATGGAGGCTGACAGCCAAGGTAACTTGCAGGTGATACGCCGCCAGACGGCGAATGTGGCCGGGAATGCCGACGGTAGATAGGGTGATGTGGCGTTGACTGATGCCTACCTCCTGGTTTAGACAGGCGATCGCGGCCAGGACCGCCTCTAGGTTCAGCAGGGGTTCACCCATACCCATCAAGACAATGTGGCTGACCCGCTGCTGAAAATCTTCCTGAACCGTGAGCACCTGATCGACAATTTCATGACACGCCAGATTCCGTTGGAACCCCCCTTTACCCGTGGCGCAAAATTCACAGGCCATCGGGCAGCCAACCTGGGAGGAGACACACACTGTCAGTCGCTTCTCGCTGGGGATACCGACGGTTTCGAGCAGTTGGCCATCGGCTAGTTGGAGCAAATACTTGACAGCACCATCTGGAGCCGGTAAACGCTGATAGAGGGTCGATCGTCCCACGGGTACAGCAGCTAGTTCCGTACGCCATTGTTTGGGAAAAACAGAAATCTCCGTTAGCGATCGCACCCCTTTTTGGTAGAGCCATTGGTGTAATTGCTGACCGCGATAGGCAGGTTGGCCCTGGGCCTGAACCCATTGCAGCAGGTCCTGCCGCGATCGGCCAAGGAGGGGTGAATCAGGGAGGGCAGCGATCGGGGACGACAGGGGCGTTTGGCTGGGCGCAGGCATGGTGAGGATTAAACAGGTGGGGGATACGGGGAGGTTTGGATCAACGGGTCCGCCTTCTATAGTAAAGGCTATCCTCCCCCTCGTCCGAATCGTTATCGCGGGGAATGAGATCATGGAGCCAGCGATCGCTGCAATCAGGGGGCAATCAGCGATCACACAGACGAGTCCGCGATTATAACAAACTCATCCATGCCCAGTGGCGGACTAAAATAAGCACCAAACCAAAGGTATGAATGGGTAATTTCTAGGGTTTAGATGGGTAGGCTGAATCATCAAAATACGTATGGCAAGTCTCTCCTTAAATTGCTCATTAGCGTAAAAAAATAAGATAGTTATGGGCACCTCGAAAAATATAAATCTTGCGCTCACACGCAACGTAATCTTGTCAGTTGAGGCAGTTCAACTACCCCGATATCAAATTAATCGAGGTACCCTTATTTGGACACGTTCGTAGTAACGAATTTACAGCCGTCCCCTCTCTAATGAAGTACTGTCAAGCCTTGTAAACAAGGGGCTTAAGCCCCTTGTCTGTACCTCACCAAGTATGGAAGTGCTGTAGTCGTTTCCCATCCAGCGAGTTTAGGAAACTAACTCTAAACAGCCTTGGAGAATCGTTCAATTTGTCGCTGCTTCAGGTAGGTATCAAAGACCGAGGCAATATTGCGGATCAACAACCGACCAGCAGGCGTTACTTGAATTTTATTAGGTGAAAGCTCAACTAAACCATCCGCTTCCAACAGGCGCAGATCAAATTTTTCATTGGCGAAGTACTCATCAAAATCGTGATCGAAATTGAGATGATATTTCTCTTCGAGATCGTCCTTAGACAGGTGAAACTGGCACATGAGTTCCATGATGACCGTGCGGCGAATGATGTCCTCCCGATCGAGGGTCACTCCCCGTTCAATGGGCAGTTCGTTATGGTCGATTGCCCGGTAATAGTCCTTAATTCGCTTGTGGTTTTGGATATAGACATCCTGCAACATGCTGATCGAAGTCATACCAAAGGCCAATAGATCCGACTCCGGTTGGGTGGTATAGCCCTGGAAGTTGCGGTGCAGACCGCCTTGCCGTTGAGCGATCGCCAGTTCATCATTGGGTTTAGCAAAGTGGTCCATGCCAATGAAGACATACCCCTGCGACGTGAGTTCGGCAATGGTCATCTTCAGGATTTCCAGCTTCTCTGATGCGGGTGGTAGGGCCTGTTCGGGTAATCGCTTCTGGACAGGCTTCATCCAGGGGATATAGGCAAAGTTGAAGACAGCAATGCGATCGGGATCAAGTTGTAGCGTTTTAGCGATCGTGTTCTGAAAGGTCGCCAGGGTTTGGTAGGGCAACCCATAGATCAGATCTACGTTAACACTTTCAAAACCAGCATCTTTAATCCAGCCCATCACCTCAAACAGGAGCGCTTCCGGCTGAATGCGATTGACAGCTTCTTGTACCCTCGGATCGAAGTCCTGAATGCCAAAACTAATGCGATTAAAACCTAGGTTCTTCAGGAAATAAACGTATTCCTTCGTGAGGTAGCGAGGATTAACTTCGATGGAAATTTCAGCGAGATCGGCAAAGGTAAAGTGTTGATGGAGGGTATTCCAAAGTGTTTCTACCTGTTCTAGAGAGAGATAATTCGGGGTACCGCCGCCCCAGTGCAGTTGATACACCTTACGATCGCGATCGACCAATTCGGCCATCTGATGGATATTGCGTTGTAGGTAGTCCAGGTAGGGGACAGCAACTTCCTTGCGCTGGGTTATGACCGTATTACAGCCACAGAAATAACAAACCGTTTCACAGAAAGGGATGTGACAGTAGAGCGACAAGGGTGTTTGCTTATAATTCCCAACCGCGATCGCGCCTCGAAAATCCCGTTCTTGGAAGGATTCGGTCAACTCAGTGGCGGGGGGATAGCTAGTATAGCGAGGCAGAGGGCGATCGTATTTGCGCAGCAGGCCAGCATCAAATTCAACGGTGTGGGATAGCAGTTTCATACGTGTCAGGTTTCTGAAGGGGAAATTAGAGATTGTTTGAACCACTAAGACACGTAGTTACAAAGGCACACCAAGAACGAACTGTGTGCTTTTCTTTGTGACCTTAGTGCCTTGGTGGTTTCTCATCGGTCTCTCATGAGACTTGGGTGATCAGCCGCATCACTTTATTCAGCCGCAACCAGTTCCACCGAAGTGCTACCGGGTGCCCGTTCAGTGCTGCCCGGTTTATCTTGACGAGTAATCAGATCAAACACATGTTCACCGACGGCGGCTCGCACAGCGGGTTCCAATTCATGCATGACATTACGATTCATCAGGAAAGCCAAATTCGCTTCGTCAACAATTTTTTGAGACAGAGCCTCATCCACTGGTAAACTGTTCAACGCATCACGATATTTACCCTTAAAGGCGCGGCGAGCTTCTACTGTAGAAATTTGGTCAAATTCATGCAAGCTGGTCCCTTTATCGGGAGGTAAATTCAGGGCCGATCGCACAATATTTTTCAGGCTTTGTCCACCAGATAGATCTCCCATATAGCGTACATAGGCATGGGCAATCAACAGAGCTGGTTCCGTGTTGGAAAGTGCCAAAATCCGGTTGACGTAGTTGATACCTTCTGACGATGCTTCAATTTCGTTCTGCCAGTTATCACCATAATAAAAGGCCAGATCCTTGGCAAGGTTGGCTTCTCGATTCAATTCCGGAAAATACATGGGACCAACAACAGGGTGATCGCGATGCTGCTGCATTTCTTTCTCTAACGTGCGATAGACAAAATACAGATCGGCGATCAATTTACGGAAGGGTTCCCACTCGACGATCCCCTTGAGAAAGCACTTCATAAATGCCGTGTTTTCCGCTGCCGTATGCGATTGCTTGGTGCCTTCCCGTAGCTGGGTTGCTAAGTCAATACTCATGTTGAAAACCTAGTGACCGATAGAAGTTAGTGATTCCGAACAATTTCAAGAAACTCAAGGCCAAGGGAGGGCTGCGGCATCCGAGTTCACGATCGCACGTTTTCTGTCAGCTTGTCGTCAGCCACCCCCCAACGATCCGGTGTCAGGGACAAGACTCTCACTGACTGAGCCAGAGTCAGTCCCAAGTGCTGCTGGTGAGCGACCCCAGAACCCAGCTAGCGGTAGGGTTGGAGGATTCGCAACTGAGCTAAGGTGCACCACGCGTCAACACTCAATAACTGTATAGCGATGAAGCGACAAAATAAAATTGGCTTCATATAACTTAACGAGCTAGATCGGCGACGCCACCCGGTGTGCTCCTAATGGATGGGCCGCAGGACTAGCTCCACGCTTAGGGGATGGATAATTTCCCCCTCTGGGTCTGTGATATCTTGGACGTAACTTGGGGAAGTGGTGCTGAATCCTGATGAGTTGCCGTTGTTGGTGGATGAGTGTGTGATGGCTTGGCGGTTAATCGAACCTGGAAGAGTAATGTGGGGTTGCAATGAGAAGGATTCCGATCCGGACGACGGTTGATAAGGATGGTCGGCTGCAAGATCAAACCACGATCGCATTGCCGCTGGGTGATGTGGAAATAATATGTAAATCGACATCAGGCAGTAGTCGCATTAAGCGCTGGACAATTGATCCCTTTAAGAAGAGATACCAACGCGATCGCTGCGTCTCACCCAGAACAATTTGGGTAATGTGCTCAGTACTGGCAACCTGGGCGATCGCCTTGACCACATCCTCCGATTCCATCCGGATGAATTCCCCTTCAAACTCCTGCGTAAGGCGACGACAAGTTTCCACATGAAGCGCTTCTGGTCTTGATAAAAACTGCTGGGGACTGGCAACAAAGAGCACGAACAGACGGCCATTCATTTGGCTCGCAATTCTTGCGCCCCGGCGCAATAGTTGTAATGAATTAGGATAGGTGGAAACACAGACAAGTATCCGTTCCTGGATCGTGCAGTAACTTTGGGGGTTGGTATCTCTGCCATTTTCTTCCACATTGTCGGCCACCTCCCGTAGGGCCAGTTCCCGTAGGGCAATCAAATTGCGGCGTTGAAAGAAATTTTGTAAGGCTTGATCAATCTTGCTGGGGGCATAGATTTTACCTTCCTCCAAACGTTCCTGTAGCGTTTCGGGAGTAACATCAACGACGACCACCTCATCAGCCTCTTCCAGGAGGCGATCGGGTATCCGTTCTCGCACCACCACACCAGAAATTTTATGAACCAAATCATTCAAACTTTCCAGGTGTTGAACATTGAGAGTGGAATAGACATCAATGCCAGCGTTGAGAATCACTTCCACATCTTGATAGCGCTTTTTTCGTCCTGAGCCAGGCACATTGGTATGGGCCAGTTCATCGATTAACACCAATTGGGGATGGCGATCGCAAATCGCTTCGGTATTCATTTCGGTAAACGATCGCCCCTGCCACACCACAGTTTGTAACGGCACTTGTTCCAATCCCAGGGCTTTTTGGGTCGTGTCTTCTCGACCGTGGGTTTCCAACAGGCCAATCACCACATCAACCCCCCCTTCCTTGAGTTGCTGGCCCTCTTCCAACATGCGATAGGTTTTGCCAACCCCAGCCGCCATGCCAATGAAGATTTTGTGCTTGCCCCGGCGGGGGGAAGCTACGGAGATCGCGTCAGGAGAAGATAATGCCTCAAAATCACGAGAGCTAATCATACGTTACAGGGATGTATTACAGGGTGTGTATTACAGGGGATAGAGACGATCGAGGGCGAGGTTGAGCTTAAGAACATGGACACCCGGTTCGCCCAAAAGTCGTAAGAAGCGGCGATCGGTGTGTTGGGCAATGAGGGTTTCCAGTTGTGCCTGAGGTAACGATCGCGCCTGGGCAATGCGCGGCACCTGGGCGAGGGCCGCAGCAGGAGTAATGTGGGGATCAAGCCCAGAACCAGACAAGTACAGCAAATCGGCTGTGGCTTGGATGCCGATCGCCTGCAACTGCTGTCCCTCTGCCTGAATGCGGCCTAAGAGTTCAGGGTTACTGGGGGCCAGGTTACTGGCTCCGGAAATCCCCGTCGGCGCAGCCTCGTTACCTTCACTGTAGGCCACGGCACTGGGACGGCTCCAAAAATAGCGATCGCGGGTGAAACTTTGACCAATTAAAGCAGAACCCACAATTTGGCCCTCGGCATTGGTCATCAGGCTGCCATTGGCCTGGTAGGGGAAGGCAACTTGGCCAATACCTAAAATCACAGTGGGGTAGATCAAGGCCGTCAACAGCCAAAGCAGAGCGGTACTTCGCAGGCTAATCAGTAAGTCTCGAATCATGGCCATACTCCACAATAATCAACGTCAGGATAGATACCCCCACTCAAAACCGTTCGGGGTAGAGAATCACGATCGCCAGGTAAATTGCTAAGCCGACAACGACTATGCCGAGTAGCCCCAGGGCATAGGCAGTACCACGACTAACATTGCCAGCGTTGGCAGCATAGACCATTGGGGCGATCGCCAGATTTAGCACCGCCGCCAACAGAATCAGGCGAGGGAGGAAGGTTACTTTAGCGTTCATAGCAGTAAGGTCAAAACGGCAGAGGATGGGTTAAAGCCAGCATCAATTCCATACACAGGCCAGGGGACTATAGCCATCGTCATTCAGGTTAGGACAAGGGGCTTAAGCCCCTTGTTGATCACAGCCTTTGAAATGTCCTAATGAGTGTGACTACCGCTATAAAAGGCAGAAATACCAAGATCGATGACCTTGATCGCCACAAAGGGAGCCACGAGGCCGCCACCGCCGTAGAGCAGAATGTTACGCTGGAGCAACTGGTTAGCGGTGAGGGGGCGAAACTTCACGCCCTTGAGGGCTAAGGGGATCAGGGCTGGAATAATTAGGGCGTTATAGATCAGGGCTGAGAGTACGGCAGACTGCGGACTGTGGAGACCCATGACATTCAGAGCACCGATGCCCGCTGGGGCAAACATCGCCGGGATGATGGCGAAGTATTTAGCAATGTCGTTGGCCAGGGAAAAGGTGGTCAGCGCCCCCCGCGTAATCAGTAATTGCTTCCCAATAGTCACTAAATCAATCAGCTTGGTAGGGTCAGAGTCCAGATCCACCATGTTGGCGGCTTCTTTAGCAGCTTGGGTGCCCGAATTCATGGCCAAACCCACATTGGCCTGGGCTAGGGCCGGGGCATCGTTGGTGCCGTCCCCCGTCATTGCAACCAATTTGCCTGCGGCCTGTTCGGTTTGAATGACGTGGATTTTATCCTCCGGGGTGGCTTCGGCAATGAAATCATCGACCCCGGCTTCTTTCGCAATCACCGAGGCCGTAATGCGGTTGTCCCCCGTCAGCATCACCGTGCGGACACCCATCCGCCGCAGTTGGTCAAAGCGTTCTTGAATACCTGGTTTAACGATGTCTTTTAAGTAAATCACGCCATAAATGTCATTATTTTTACAGACGGCCAGGGGGGTTCCTCCCAGGTGGGAAACTTGTTCGTAGGTGGCTTCTAGGGTTTCAGGAGCCTGCCCTCCCCGCGATCTCACAAAGCCCCGAATGGCATCCACCGCCCCCTTGCGCACTTCGCTGCCGTCGGGCAGATCCGTGCCACTCATGCGGGTCCGGGCGGAAAATTCCACACCTTCGGCTGCTTCGGAATTAAAGTCGAGGGTTGCCCCCAGGGTTTCCGCTAATCGAACAATGGATTTGCCCTCTGGGGTGGTGTCAAAAATGCTGGCTGCCAGAGCGATCGCGGCGACTTCGGTAGTCGTGTGACCGTTCACCGGGATAAATGCCTCGGCCAGACGATTCCCCAGGGTAATGGTGCCGGTTTTATCCAAGACCAGGGTATTGATGTCCCCACAGGCTTCCACCGCTCGTCCCGATGTGGCCACGACATTAAATTGCGCGACCCGATCCATCCCGGCAATGCCAATCGCGCTCAAGAGGCCACCGATAGTGGTGGGGATCAACGCCACCAGCAGGGCAATCAGCAACGTCACGCTCACCGGACTGTGGATGTAGTTAGCGGGCATGGGTAGGGTAGCCACCACAATCAAAAACACCAGGGTGAGCACGGCCAGCAGCACCGTCAGGGCAATCTCGTTGGGGGTTTTGGTGCGCTCGGCCCCTTCCACTAGGGCAATCATGCGATCGATAAAGCCCTTACCGGGATCTGCCGTAACACGAATAATCAAACTATCAGACAGGATGCGGGTGCCCCCGGTCACCGAACTGGCGACATCCGAACCGGGTTCCTTCAGCACCGGAGCCGACTCCCCTGTAATCGCCGACTCATCCACCGAGGCAACCCCCGCCAGCACCTCGCCATCGGCAGGGATAATATCGCCAGCGGTCACTTGAATGCGATCGCCCCGGTGCAGGCTGGTAGCACTGACCTGCTCTAGGCTGCCATCGGGCAAAAGGCGCTGGGCATAGGTTTGGGTTTGGGTGGTACGCAGGGCATCGGCCTGGGCTTTACCCCGGCCCTCGGCGACGGCTTCGGCAAAGTTAGCAAACAATACGGTAAATAACAGAAGGGCCGTGACCAAACCGTTAAATACGGATGACGTATCCGTTTGCCCAAAGAGATGGGGATTGCGGGTCAACAACGCCGTGATTAAGGCCCCCACCCAAACCATAAACATAACTGGATTTTTGATGGCAATGGGGGGGGAAAGTTTGGCAAAGGCTTCCCGAAAGGCGCGTTGGTAGAGATTGGATAGATCAGCCTTGGGCGTGTGCCGTCGTTGCTGACGGGGGCCACCGGGTTGTCGAATCGTAGGTGTCATGGTTATAGCTAGAAAGTCTGGAAAAAACTGGGAAAAATTGGGAAAAACTGAGAAAAATTAGTGAGCAGAATAGAGTGTCATCCGCCCAGGTTAAATGCTTCGGCGATCGGTCCCAGGACCAAAACCGGGAGAAAGGTTAGCGCGCCCAGGATGACGATCGTGCCAGCCATCACCCCGGTAAAGAGCCAGGTATCAGTGTGGAGAGTCCCGCTCGTTTCTGGCACCGGCTGTTTGCGGGCCATGCCCTCAGCTAACAGAATGAGGGCAATGATGGGGACATAGCGGCCTAGCAGTAGCGAAACGCTGGTGCTCAAATTCCACCAGAGGGTATTATCAGCCAGCCCTTCAAACCCAGAACCATTATTGGACGCTGCCGAGGCATACTCATAAACCACCTGGGAAAGACCATGAAAGCCGGGGTTAGTGATGCCCGCGATGGTTTCGGGAAAGGCTATTGTGATTGCCATTGGCATGAGAATTGCGATCGGATGAATGAGCAAAATAACGCTAGCTAAGACAATTTCGTTTTTTTCAACTTTGCGCCCTAAAAATTCCGGCGTGCGCCCGACCATCAAACCCGTCAGAAAAACCGTAAGAATTAGGAAAATAAACAGGTAGGCGGTGCCTGTGCCCTGACCGCCCCAAATGATTTGCAAAAACAGATTCGACAGCGTGGCAAAGCCGCCGGGGGGCATAAGGGAATCGTGCATCCCATTCACCGCGCCACACATGGTGCCCGTGGTAGAAACGGCCCACAAGGCGGTTAACGCCCAGCCAAACCGGACTTCTTTACCCTCTAGATTGGGTTGTGGTTCACCCAGCACTTGATTCACCAGAGGATTGCCCTGGAATTCGCCAATAGCGGCAATAATAATCAGAATGGTGTAGAGCATAAATACCATCCAGAAGACTAACCAGCCCTGCTTCGGATGGCCTGCCATGATGCCGTAGGTAAGGATCAGTCCTGCGGGAATCACCAGCATAATCACCGTTTCCAGTAGGTTGGTGAAGTTGTTGGGATTTTCAAAGGGATGGGCGGAGTTAACACCAAAGAAGCCACCGCCGTTTTCTCCCAATTCTTTGATAATTTCAAAGTGGGCCACGGGGCCACGGGCAAGCCACTGGGTTGCGCCTTCCAATGTGGTGGCTTGGGCGGGACCAGCCAGGGTTTCGGGTACCCCGGCGATCAACAGCGCGATCGCTCCCATGACCGAAATGGGTAGCAAAATGCGAGTAATCGACAAGATCAAATCCTGATAGAAATTGCCCAAGGGGTTGCCCGTTAAGCCCCGGATGAAGGCGATCGCGATCGCAATCCCCGTTGCCGCTGAAGTAAACATCAAAAATCCCAATGCCCCGACTTGGCTGAAGTAGCTATAGGTCGTTTCCCCTGAGTAATGCTGCTGATTGGTATTGGTAACAAATGAAATTGCTGTGTGGAGGGCTAAGTGCCAGGAAGGAGCTGATAGCCCTGTCGGGTTCAGGGGGAATGCTCCCTGCCCCATGAGGATTAAAAAGACTAACACCCCCATCACCAGGTTGCTGATCAGTACAGCCCGGATATACTGTCCCCCGGTCATTGGGCGAGGACGCTGAATACCAGCACCAGCCAAAATGAGTTGTTCAACGGGATGAGTAATGGGATCAAGCCAGGTCGGTTGATGTAAAAATACCTGCGCCATATACCGACCCAGGAGCGGTGCTGTGACAACTAAAAGTGATAACACTACCGCGATTTGGAAAAGCCCTTGTAACATGGAACCCTAACACCTTCAGAATAGAGTCTATCCAGATAGCTCTAGCAGACTGACATATTTAACATGACTGTAGGTTGGCGTCGAGTCTGGAAGATCCAATAGCCTCTCTGGTTTTGTTGGACGCATAGCGTATTCCCCAGCCTACTCAAGTTAAATGTGCCAGAGTACTACAGCACTTCCATCCTTGGTGAGGTACAGACAAGGGGCTTAAGCCCCTTGTGCAAAAAGCTTGACAGTACTTCATTAGAGAGGGAACGGCTGTAGTTTCATCCAGTTTAGAGCTAAAAGCAGATCATTAAAACAAAATTAGTATAATTTATAGCAAGTCATATAGAAGTTTAGGCAAATATCTTGAGATTGGTTTATGTATCTATATCTAGAGGTATACTTTTTCGTCAACACAGATCTAAACAAGTCTCAATCAACCTTGGGATCAAGCTAAGATTTTAATTCAATGGTCTTTACGACTGAAGTCATTGCTGCACACTTAAATGATCTTACTAATCAATGGTCTTACTAAAAATATAAGGTTTCCTATTGATGAATTGCAATAAAAATATGATGTATGGCTGGACTAAAATCCATTGGATTCTGATTGGAATATTTATTATGGTTGCGGTGTTGGAATATAGTACGCCTCCGCCCTATGTGTTTGGGTATCTATATGTTGGCGCAATTCTACTATCCAGTTCGCAACTAGGTCGGATCGCCACCCTATGGGTAACAGGACTAGCTGTGGGGTTGACATTTCTCAATTTATGGATTCCTGGCTGGGAACTGATCACTCCTGTTACCGTTGCAAATCGTAGTATTACGATACTGGCTTTAATCGTAACTACTGGGTTGATTGATCGCATTCAACAATATGAATCAACGCTGCTAAAACAACAAATCAAAATTGCTAATGAAGTCCAAATGGCAAAAATTCGTGAGGATTTTATTGCAACTCTTACTCATGATCTAAAAACACCTCTTATCGGCGCGATCGAAACTCTAAATGCTTTCTATTCCGAACAGTTTGGTATCATTACTAATCGGCAAAGACAAGTCATTATGACCATGATGAATAGTCACAAATTAACCTTGCAATTAGTCGAAAGTCTGCTCGATGTTTATCGCAACGATATTGAAGGCTTATCGCTGCAACTCCGTCCCACAAATCTGATGACGATCGCCGAAGAGACAATGCTGCAACTGATACCATTGGCGACTTCTCGACAGGTGCATTTGTCCCTTAAACAGGGTAATTCTGACTTTCGACAGGCATATTGGGTTCAGGCTGATACCCTACAGCTTCAACGGGTTTTTAATAATCTGCTTACCAATGCGATTAACCATGCTCCCCGTGGCAGCAAAGTCGAACTTTTAGTCACGATGAAACGTGATACTTGCCAGGTGGAAATTTTGGATGAGGGGCAGGGAATTCAGCCCTGTGAGTTGCCCCATTTATTTGAACGCTTTTATCAAGGGGAGAGCGATCGCCAAGCGAAGGGAACGGGGCTTGGCCTCTACCTCAGCCGTCAGATTATTGAGGCGCATGGCGGTAGAATATGGGCAGAGTCACGATCGCCGCGTGGGGCTATTTTCGCCTTCTGCCTCCACGGTGTCCACCCCCCTAGCCCCTAATGTCCTTGGACTCATGCCTGTGGCCCCTATCCGCATTCTCCTCGTTGAAGATGATGAACTGTTTCGCCTGGGGTTGGTAACCCGGTTAACCCAAGAACCTGGGCTACAGGTGGTGGCGGCAGCGGAGGATGGGGAAATGGCGATCGCCCTAGTCAAGCAACAGGTGTTTGATGTGGTCGTTCTGGATGTAGGGCTACCGGGCATTGGCGGCGTCGAAGCCTGTCGTCAGATTAAGCAGGATCAACCCCACTTGCCCGTGCTGGTCCTGACTTCCCATTCCCAACCCGCGCTGATTCGGCGCTTGCTCGAAGCCCAAGCCCATGGCTACTGTGTCAAGGGCGTAGCGGCTGAGACCGTAATCCTGGCCATTCGCTCCCTAGCTGCCGGGGCCACCTGGTGGGATGCGATCGCCTCCCAAGCGATTCAATCTGCCTTTCCGCCCGCTCAAGCTGACCTGACCCCCTCAGCCCCAACTGATCCCGATACGCCCCTCACCAAACGTGAACAGGAAATTTTAGCCTTGATCGCAGCGGGTAACAGTAACCAGGAAATTGCCGCAACCCTCCATATTACCCCTGGAACTGTGCGGGTGCATGTCCATGCAATTCTGCATAAACTAGCCGTGCGCGATCGCACGCAGGCAGCGATAGTGGCCCTTCAGCATGGGTTAATTACAACCGCGATCGCATCGTCCCAGCCGACTGAGAATCATCACCGATCACGCCGACAACACTGATAAAATCTTGGAGGTCTAACCCGATGGCTAACCCAAATCCCTGGGCCTATAAACCTTGGTGGTGTCAACCCTGGTCGATCGCGCTGACCGGTATTGGGCTAATTGCAGGCAGTTGGCTGGCACTGCATCGTCTGTGGGTGACCGGGTTGGTGGCCGTGCCCGTGCTCAGTTGGATGGGCTTTTTTCTGCTGATCTGGCCACGGCTAGTGGTGCGATCGTGGTTGGCCTCATCACCCCCAGATACCCCCCTCAGCCAGGACTAGATTACGGGACAATCCCCAACCGGTACTTTTGGATCTACGGTACTTTTAGATCTCTATATATCTATACATAACGACTGCGATCGATGCGTGAAACCTCTATCCGCCCTGCCCTCATTACCCGTGTATTGCCTGGTTCAATTGCCGAAGAAATTGGCTTTGAAGTCGGCGATCGCTTGGTGGCGATTAATGCGCAACGCCCGCGCGATCTGATTGACTATCGTTTTCTCTGTGCAGATGAAATTCTGAACTTAGAAGTCTTAGATGCCCAAGGGGAAACCCATACAGTTGAAATTGAAAAGGACTATGATGATGATTTAGGACTGGAGTTTGAGACGGCTCTGTTTGATGGTTTAATCCAGTGTAATAATCGCTGTCCCTTTTGTTTTATTGATCAGCAACCCCCTGGTAAACGGGAAAGTTTATATTACAAAGATGACGACTACCGCCTGAGTTTTCTCTATGGGAGCTATTTAACACTCACCAACTTGAGCGATCGCGAATGGCAACGCATTGAACAGCTACGCCTATCACCACTCTATGTTTCTGTTCATGCCACTGAGCCAGAGGTGCGCATCCGGTTGCTGAAAAATCCCCGTGCTGGCCAAATTCGACAACAATTACAATGGTTCCAGGAACGCGATTTACAAATTCATGCCCAGGTCGTCGTTTGTCCGGGGATTAATGATGGTCCCCATTTGGACCAAACCCTACGCGAATTGGCTCAGTTCCACCAGGGTAATATCCCCGCTGTCACTTCAGTTGCGGTGGTTCCCGTTGGTCTGACCCGCTTTCGGCCTGATGATGATGAATTGATCGCCGTTAGCCCCACTAAAGCGCAGGAAGTAATCACGCAGGTCCAAACCCTACAGGCCCAGTTTCTAAAACAATGGGGGACCCATTTTGCCTGGTTAGCGGATGAATGGTTTTTGATCGCGGGCGTCGATCTCCCCCCGGCGTCGGATTACGAGGATTACCCCCAACTGGACAATGGTGTTGGCTCAATCCGCCAATTTCTCCAGGCATTTGCGCAGGTGGCTCGTTATCTTCCCAAGCAAGTCACACCGCCGCGTCGGCTCACCTGGGTCGTGGGTAATGCCGTGGAGCAAGCGTTTCAGGTCATTGTTCAGCGTTTGAACCAGGTGCAGGGACTGACGATCGACCTGGTAGCGCTGAAAAGCCATTACTGGGGCCAAGACATTTCCGTCACGGGGCTACTTACGGGGCAAGATTTGGCCCAAGGTCTCCAAGGGCGAAACCTGGGCGATCGCGTCCTCATCCCCACTGTGATGCTCAAGCATGGGGAAACCTGCTTCCTGGACGACATGACCCTAGCAGAATTGTCCCAGCACCTCAAGGTTGCCATGGTACCCGTTACCGGGGTTGAAGGGCTGCTTCAGGCATGTCTGCAATCCTGAGCTAATTCAAGACTGACCCAATTCCCGCGATCGCCGATAGGCGGCTCGCACGGCTTCAATCAGGGCCGATCGCAATCCCTGCTGTTCCAATTGGGCAATGCCCGCGATCGTCGTCCCCCCCGGACTCGTCACCCGATCTTTCAGTTCGGCGGGGTGCATCCCCGTGGTTTGTAATAATTCAGCCGTTCCCTGCACAGTTTTGATCGCTAATTGCAGTGCTACCGGTCGGGCCAAGCCAGCGGCTACCCCGCCATCGGCCAACGCTTCAATGACGACAGCGACATACCCCGGACCCGAACCCGATAGGGCCGTCACTGCATCCATTGCTGACTCTGGCAAGTCAACCACCTCACCCACCGCCCCAAAAACTTGCTGGGCCTGGGCTAACTGGTCCGGTGTCACTAACCCATTGGCGGCGATCGCCGTCATCCCAGCCCCCACGATCGCCGGCGTATTGGGCATCGCGCGAATAATCGCTTGCTGGGGAAAAGCCGCTGCTAAACGGTCAAGGGGCACCCCAGCCAAAATTGAAATAATCAGCAGGGACACCTGCCCTTGGGCCAAGGCATTCCCGATCTCCAGGACAACCTGATCCAGGATTTGCGGTTTGATCGCCAGTAACAGCACGCTGGGATTGGCCGCAATCACCGAGCGATTGTCCAAAGTTGTTTGCACACCATACTGCTGCTGCAAAAACTGACAACGCTCAGCGGCGCGATCGCTCACCAACACCTGCGCTGGGGCATATAGTTGACAGCGCAAGAGGCGGGATATGAGTGCTTCTCCCATCACCCCGCCACCAATTACGCCAAATTGTACGGACGACATATTTATGCAGCGTCAACTCACATCAAAAATTAGCTTCAACGATTTAGACCAACATTAGGCCAACACTCGGTCAACACTCGACGGTCAACATCCTACTGAACCATTCGTACTTGCTCAGCCGTCCAGGCGGGTGCAGGGGTTGCGGGACGCGGACGGGCGGCGGGTTGGGGAGCCTCGTGAATCACACCAGCATGGGTACTGACCTGTACACAGTTGGGCGTGAAGAGGAAAATACTTTCACCAATGCGCTCTTGGTGGCCATCAATGGCGTAGGTGCCACCCGCCACAAAATCAACCGCCCGCTGGGCTTGATCCGGGTCCATCATCGTCAGGTTCAGGACCACCGTCTTCCGTTCCCGCAGCGCTTGGATCGTTTGCGGCATTTCTTCAAATGATCGCGGTTCCAACACTAAGACTTCCGAAAAACCAGCCGCTCCCGGCATCCCAATGACATTATTCATAGTTGAGTTGATTCCTGATGTTGCGACTCCTGTCCGTTCCCGCATCCGACGAGGATTCCGAGGTTCCTCTTCCATCATGGGTTGAGGGGCCTCTTCCTGATACAGACCCTGGTAGTCTTCACTACCGAGATCATCATAGTCATACTCGTACTCGGCGGCGTCGCTAAGGCCGACAAAGTCGCGTAATTTTGTGAAAATCGTATTCACAGTCCACACTCCATTCCAACTAACGTTGACTCAAGGAAGACAATTACGATGATCGGGGGAAACAACGAGGCTTTCTAGCAAGAAATCAACGCCGAACCGTTTGGGGTAACTACCCCGGATAAGCACTTGATCACTGAGCACATTTGCCCACTTTCCTGTACTTACCACTCATCCGTGACCACACTGTATTCCAAATCAGCCAAATTGTAACCCGACTTTCGCAAGAACGCTGCTATCTAGGGAAAAATCTTGCCAGCCCCAACAAGGTCTCTGAACGCTTCAGCTTCACAAGCTTCACAACCGGTTAGTTGACCCAACCCATTGCCTGACCTTAACCTGTCGCTCCCACCAGCAGGGATGGCTTGACTGAAAACCTTCACCCAGCCGCTTCTTGCAAACGCAATCGGCACCAAAGGTGGGATTATCCTACTGACCTTATTCTGAATTCGCAAGGGGGGTAAACCCCTTGACGCAAAACAGTCAAATAAGTTCATGAACTCGTGTTAAGACAGTTTCTTTCAGGCAACCCTAAAGAAAATCTAAAGAAGAATGCATGGGAACCAGCAGCGATACCCATGACGGCACTGCTCCTGTAAATGCCCTGGATTCTGCCTGCAATTGTAAAGGAGTAATCTGAATTCAAAAATTAAGATTTTATTTATAAAATCATGGGGTTCGTGCTCCAAATAAAATCTGTCCTAGGCGGATCATCGTCGCGCCAGCCGCGATCGCCCAGCGGTAGTCGCCGGACATTCCCATTGATAGTTCCTGAAACTTCAGATGGGACCAGGGTTGCTGCTGGAGATCAGCCGTAAAGGCTTGGGCTTGTTGAAAGGTCTGCGCTATCTCAGGTTCGGTGAGTCCTTGGGGCAGAATGGTCATAAGCCCGCGAATTTGCAAATGTGGGTAGCGATCGAGGCTAGGTAAGTCAGCTTGCAAGTTGGGCAGGCTCCAACCATATTTAGCCGGATCTGCTCGGAACTTGACTTGGAGGCATAGCTTGGGCGAATAGCCTTGCTGCTGAGCAATGTGGTTCATTTGTTGAGCCAGTTTGAGGCTATCAATCGCATGAATCCAATGGAAATGCTGCATCGCCTTGGCGGCCTTATTGCTTTGTAAGTGACCAATCAGGTGCCAGGTGATATCGGCTAGCTCCTGGAGTTCAGCTTGTTTTGTAAGGGCCTCCTGTAGCCGACTTTCGCCAAAGTCTCGTACCCCAGCGGCATAGGCAACCCGTATCAACGCGGTAGGGACTGTCTTGGTAACGGCGATTAGCCGCACGGTCGGCGGTAACTCCGCCTGGATTTGGGTGATGCGATCGCGCACCGCTGCCGGTGGCAGGAATTGACTCATAACAACCCAAGCATGGCGAAACCGTACAAGACATTAACCCAAAGGATGCCAAATGACCACTATCGCCGATTGGAATGTCTATTGGAAAGTTTGCTTATGGATGACCTGAAGTTGTTCAAGTTCCTTCGATTTACCCAGGCGGCGGAGTAGGCGCAGGCGGCTTTCGACCAGGATGCGGGCATCACTCCTGCCGATCGGATCAAACCGGACGCCATCGCTAGCACTGATCACGAGAAAGAACAGGCGTTGGGCATAGAGCGTCGCAAACAGTTCCTGAGTTTCCTCAATTACACAAACTCGGTACAGCAAACCAAAGGTGGGATGGTTGAGATAGATCTCACTACTCATGCCGAGGCACTAACGCGAAGGGGAGCATAAATGGAGCACAAATACGGAGGAGCATACGGAACTTCTTGATAATACGGGTTGGGGTAAGCAGAGCGCAAATTAACAGGATGATAGGCGTGAGATCGAGATGTCAGCAACGGTTTCGCGCTAACCATACCCATGAGACCTTTAGGGTAAACAGATAAGGATAGCACTGGCGATCGCGTAGTGCCCATCGTGGCTCAGGCTGAGTTGCCACTGGCACGTGGACCAGGTTGCCGCCAGGGATGCCGCCATTGGCCCCGCAAGGCAGACTAGGGGGGCACCGTTAGGCTGGCGTTGAATCTCAACTTCCTGATAGCCAATGCCCCGCCACCCGGTCCCCAAGGCTTTGACGACGGCTTCCTTCGCCGCCCAGCGAGCCGCTAATCGTTGAATTACGGTTGGGGACGCTTCCAGGGGTATACCTGGGGATGGGTGATCCTGACGATCGCTGTCCCGTACGATCGCCACCCCACAAGCTTGCTGTTCTGAACGGGTATAAATGCGTTGCAAAAAGCGATCGCCAAACCGCTGTACCGCATCACGAATGCGGGGGACGTAAACCAGATCAGTACCTAATCGAATGTCCAAATTGGATTTCCAAACGGGATAAGCCTAAACCATGCCAGTCCGTTGACGGATGGATAACCCGGAATTCCAAGCACTCCCGCCATCGTTGCGACCGGTCAGGTGTCGTTGCCCCTGATCGTATCAGGTCTGCTCCCCCTATGAGACGGCCCCACTCAACAGCCGTGCGCTCCAAAGGCACACCAACCCCACGATCGCCCACCAGTCACCTCGCCGTAATCGCGCTTGATGCCATTGCACCCGATGTTGATCAGGGCTGGTAAACCCCCGTACCTTCATCGCGCTGGCAATCTGTTCCGCCCGCAAGAGCAAATTTTTCAACAGACGCTCCGCCAGGGTCATCCATAGGTTAATGGCCCGCCGCAGCCCCAATTTTTTCCAGTTGATCGCCCGTGTCCGCACGGCCCGCACTAGGTTCTGGACTTCTTCCAACACGAGCGGGATAAAACGCAAGGATAGGGTTAGGGTCAGGGCAATTTCCGTGACTGGCCAGTGCAGTCGCCGCAGGGGAGCCATCAGATCCTCCAGACCTGCCGTGATTTCCTCTGGAGCCGTGGTAAGCAGGTAAAGGTTGGTGCTGTAGATCAGGGTAAAAATGAGGGTACTGACGCGAATCCCCAGGTCAAAGGTACGGCGGGTGACGGTAAAGGGGCCTTGCTGCACCAACACATACCGATAATCCGTCGGCTGGGGAAGCTCCTGGCTGGCCGGAGCGGGTCTGGCAGTTGGGGTCGATCGACAAAAGGGCACATACCAAGGACAGCGGGTGGGGGGCAGGGGAATTGTGATTTGCTCCGCCAGATCCAGGGCATTGGCCGGTAGGCGGGGTTGGGAGGTTGCCGCCAGGCCATCGGGGGCGATCGCCGTTAGCACAAACACCAGGGTGGAGAGGGTCAGTAACCAGCCCATTTGCTGTCGCCAGACACGGGTGGGGATCATCGCCAAAAAGGTAATTGCGATGAGTAACCCAACCAGAATTAAGCGCCAAGCCGCTGAAGCCAAAATTGGAGCCGCCAGGAAGGTCATTAACCAGGCCAGCTTGATTCTAGGGTCAAGGCGGTGGAGCCAGGTAACCGGTTGTTCTAAGTACAGCCCCAAGGGCAGCGATCGCAGCAGATCCATTGGGATATCTATCTATTGAGGGAGATCTCTATTAAACCGTGCCTGGCCGAACCGTTAGCTTTCACCCAAATTCAAAATTCAAAATTCAAAATCCTAGATGGGCGGGTTTACAAGGGATATCGGTTACCTCGCGATCGTTGGGCGCAACCCGCCCCTACCCGCCTCTCGCCTCCTAACTCCCCCAACTACACCCGTGTGGCCCGGTTAACGCCCTCGCGGGCCACATCTCGTTCCCGCTTACCGCGCCAAAGGAGCCGCAGGGGGGTGCCAGTAAAGCCTAGGGACTTGCGGAACTGCTGGGCGATATAGCGACGGTACCCTTCATTAAACCGCTGCGGATCATTAACAAATAATGCGATCGTTGGTGGTTGAGTGCTCACCTGGGTACCATAGTAAATTTTACCTTGCCGACCTTGGCGGTTCGTCGGGGGGGTGTGCCAACTCAGTGCTTCTTGCAGGACTTCGTTGATCACGGCGGTTGATACGCGACGCTGGTGCTGCTCGGCAACACGATCGACGGCTTCCAGGACCTGCTCCACCCGTTTGCCGGTTTTGGCGCTGATAAAGACCATCTCAGCCCAGTCGAGGAAATAAAGACGGCTGCGCAGCGATCGCTCATATTCGTAAATGCTGTAGGAATCCTTCTCAACCGCATCCCACTTATTAATGACCAGCACACACCCTCGACCCTCGTCGGCAATATGGCCCGCTAGCCGTTGATCCTGTTCCGTGATCCCTTCCAGAACATCGATCACCAGTAACGCCACATCCGATCGCTGAATTGCCTTCAGCGCCCGGTTAACGCCGAAAAATTCCGGCCCATACTCCACACTTTTGCGCTTGCGAATGCCGGCAGTATCAATCAGGCGATAGGGTTTGTCTTTATAAGTCACCACCGTATCGATCGCATCGCGGGTGGTCCCGGAAATGGGACTCACGATCGCTCGACTTTCGCCCACGAGGGCATTCAACAGGCTGGATTTGCCCGCATTCGGTCGGCCCACGATCGCCACCTTCAATTCCGGAGTGACCTCCACTTCACTCGGTTCCGGGAGGTAATTCACCAGGGCATCCAATAATTCACCCGTCCCGCTACCGTGGATCGCCGACAAGGGGAACGGCTCGCCCAGACCCAGGTTCCAGAATTCGGCTGCTTGGGCTAAGCCCTGCTCTGGTGACTCACATTTATTCACCGCTACTAACACGGGTACCGTTTGCTGCCGGAGCCAGTCGGCAATTTCCTGATCCGCTGCGGTGACCCCGGCTTGTCCATCTACAACTAAGATCGCGGCGGCGGCTTCCGTCAGGGCCAGCATCGCCTGTTCGCGGATGAGGGGTAAAAATTCCGTATCTTCGTCAAATACCAGCCCTCCCGTATCCACCACAATGAACTCATGGGCCTGCCAGAAGGCGGGGAGATAGACGCGATCGCGGGTCACCCCCGGTTGGTCATACACAATGGCTTCCCGGCGACCCGCTAAACGGTTGGCGAGGGCAGACTTGCCCACATTCGGGCGACCGACGATCGCAACAACGGGTTGTGGCATGACTACCCCTCCTTTTTGATTGAGTGTTTAAAGCTTGGACCGGGAAGATCCCAAACCTCCATATTAACCTCGCCTTGCCCTCATCCGGTTAGTCTTTCAGACACTCCCCCGAAATCCCATCCCATCGGGATTCGTCCCGCTCCCCTCCGCCAAACGTTAACCCTCGTTACCTGCCGATCGGGATCACGGATAAGTCCCTGTAGAATAGGTCGGAGCAAAACGCAACGTGAACCGATTTCCCAAGCATGAGGTAAGGACAAGATGGTTCGGATTCCAAGCTTCGTGTCCCCCCGCCAGCAACCAATCGTTGCCCGTGCGATGGTGGCGACAGTGGCAACGGTGGTGACAACCCTGACGTTGACGACGACGCAGGGACCTAGTTGGGCTGAAATGGCGGCGGAGCACCTGGCTGCCACCCCTACCCATCAGAAAACCCTAACAATGGGGACTGCTGCTGACTACCCCCCCTTTCAGTTTAGGTTAGACAACTCCGATGAGATTCAGGGGTTTGAAATTGATCTGGCGAATTATATTGCGGCGAAATTGGGCTTTGCCATCCAGCTAGAAGATATGGATTTTGAGGCGCTACTCCCGGCCCTACAAGCCCACCAGTTAGATTTTGCCCTAGCTGCGATCACCCCCACCCCGGAGCGAGAGCAACGGGTTGCCTTTTCCCAAGCCTATTTCACAGCCCATGAGGTGATTGTGACGCCAGCAGGCACTCGTATCGTGGAACCGGGGGAGTTTGCCGGTAAGACCCTTGGGGTGCAATCGGGAACCCTGCAAGCGGCGAAGTTGGCTTCCCTGGCCAAAACCCTGGAAAACCTGCAAGTAAACGCTTTTCAGACGGTTACAGAAATGATGCAGGCGTTGGCGGCGGGCGAGGTGGATGCCGTTGTCCTGGAAGAAAGTGTGGCAAAGCTGTATGTCGCTGGTCACTCAACCCTCCAGATGACCCCCATGCTCGGCGAGGAGCCGGAACCGATCGCGATCGCCTTTCCCCTGGATTCAGCCTATGTGGCCGACTTTAACCGCATCCTCAGGGAAATGGTGGCTAACGGTGAACTGGATCGGCTCATTAAAAAATGGTTTGAGCAACAGTAGGGGCCATCCTGTCGTCACAACGATGCATGGATACGTTATTGGCAAGTGAAGTAGAAGGGATATACGGACAATGACATTTCGTTTACACCCGGTACTTTGGTTTGGTGGGACGACGGCGATCGCCGTGATCGTGGCTAGTGTTGCCGGGAGTCAACCCGCTGCTGCTCAAAATACGACCATCTGCCAGAGTGTGGATTTTCAACGCACCCGCTGTTCGATCAATACCCGTAATGGCATTGAACTGGTCGAAGAACTCTCCGATCGCTCCTGCCGTAACCGTTGGAGCTATAACCGCAATCGCAACTATGTTGAAGTTTGGGATGGCTGTCGGGCCTCGTTCCGCGCTAACCGGAGTTCCAGTAACAGCAACAATAATAACCGAGTGGATTACTACGACGATCTCAACCGGATTTATCGTGATGTGTTGGGACGTGACATCGATCGGCGGGGTTACCGGGCCTACTCGGAGCAACTGTCACGGGGCCGCATGACCCTCTCGGATGTGCGCCGGGAAGTCGCCAGTAGTGAAGAAGCTCGACAGGCGATTAACCAGATCTATCGGGAAGTCCTAGGGCGGGATGCCGATGCCCAGGGTTTGCGGACCTATCAGCGTCGGCTGGTCGATGGCTGGACGCTACGGCAGGTGCGGCGCGAACTGGAAAATAGTGACGAAGCCAGGAATCGGCGGCGACGGTAGGGGAAGGCGTGGGTAGGAAACCACGAAGACACCACGGGCAGCAAGGGGGCACGCAGTGCTTGGCGTTGGGCTGGCTGGGGTGTTCTCGTGGTTCAGGGGGGCCAATATTGGGGTCTTTAGCGGGCGTAGTAGTAGTAGCCGTTGGAGTAAACGATCGGGCGCTGGGTGACGCCACCGGGAGTAGAGGTTCCCGTGAAGGGGGTGACCACGTAGTTGTTATTGGGATAGGTCCAATAGGTGCCCGGATTGGGATTGACCCAATAGGTGGGTTGCACGACGACGCCACCGGTATTACCCGGATAGGGGGAAAGGGGATAGGGACTATAGGTGTAGCCCGTGGGTTGCTGAACAACATAGGGCGTGGCTTGGGGCACCACATAGACAGGTGGACGGACGACGACCACAGGGGTCCGATTGGCAGCGTATAGGGTGGAAAGGGTTTGGGGCCCCGCAATGCCATCGACGGGTAGCCCGTAGGCCCGTTGGAAGTTGCGCACGGCGGCTTCGGTCTTGCTGCCATAAAAACCCGTGGCTTGACCTTGAAAAAAGCCTGTATTGCGTAAATTGACCTGAAGGGCGGTTACCTCTGGCCCCCGATTGCCCCGACGCAAGGCCCAAGCGGCTTCGCCCAGCCCAAAGGCGATCAGCAGGGCTACGGCCAGGAGCAGCGATCGTAACCCCCAGCGCGATCGCACCAGCCCACCATAGAATTTTTGCCAATACGCCCAAGCAGAAGGGTAACTAGACGTATGCATTTGGTAAGTATCCCCAGTAAATTTCAGTGAATTCCAGTGAAATTAGGTATACCCTTCTCACATTGATGGCTGCGGTTAGTCGGCCTATTCGCGCTCCTAGGTCCGACTTGGCTGCTTAAATCTGGCTGCTTAAATCTGGCCGCCTAAATCTGGCCGCTTAAAAGACAACCTAAAACGAGGCAAGCCAGTGGCCCTGCCCCTAGTATAACGCTCTCCCTATGGAGTGCTGTGATCCAGGTTCTGGGGTTTGGGGTCCTCTGCGGATACCCCTGGACCTGATCAACCGCTTCCCTGGGGGGGAGTTTAAGTTCGTCGCGTACTGGCAGGCCCCTCACGCAACTCGACTTCGGGGGTGACCTCGGTTTTGATCCGTTGCATAAACCCCGCCGCGTTTTGTCGTTGGGGAAAGTCACCAATGCGTAGGACGATCTGCCGAATATTCGGGGTCAGGGCACAGATTTGGGCCGTGGCCCCTGGAGGTAACATGCGATCGACG
Source organism: Coleofasciculaceae cyanobacterium bin_20 (assembly GCA_037445115.1). Taxonomy (GTDB): domain Bacteria; phylum Cyanobacteriota; class Cyanobacteriia; order B231; family B231; genus Trichothermofontia. The sequence goes on along the minus strand of JBBILC010000003.1, from coordinate 42,803 downwards.
AGGGGAGCGGCATTGGGGGTTAGCACCACGATCGCGTACTGTCCCGGACGAATGCTCGGACACGGGGGCACCCGGACACTGGAAGCCAACGCCCCTAGGGGTATCCCCACCCAACCCATTAGGAACAAGAACCCCGCCAGTTGCCCTGGTTGCCAAAACCTTTCCTGTTGCACAGATCCTCCTTGCCGGCGACGGGAGACGGGATCGGTCTTCTATGCCAAATCCTGCCGTTACCGGGACGCTATACCTGGTTAATTCTGGCTAGTAACGGGACGATCCGGCAAAATTCAGCCAGTCCACCCTGGCCCCACCCCCCTATCCTCCAAGGAAATGCACGGCATGGGTGAGCGACTAGGCATCGGGGTCAGACTTTTTCAGGCGCTTGCCGCGCTGGGCCAGTTGGCTGAAGTAGTCGTCGCTAGCCGTTTCGGCTGATGCTGGCGCGATCGCATCGGGCGTTGGTGTAGCGGGTTGTGGGCTGGGGGACGGGGTAGCCTCTGGCGCAGGGGTAGCCGGACTTTTGGGTCGGGTGGTTGTGGGTTCATCCCCGATCGCTGCCGTGGCGGCCTCCGGGTTGGCAGGAGGGGGGGTGGGTGATCGCAGGCGATCGCGCTTGCCTTCAAGACCCTGTAGCAAGTCATCCACGTCGTGATCGGCGGTGGGATGAGGCAGGGGCGTGACCGGAGTCGGGGTATCGCTGCTGCTGGCGGGATTCGTCAGGCGATCACGCAACTTTTGTTTATGCTGTTGCAACTTTTGGAAGGTTTCCGACTGGAGAATCGTGTCAACTTCTTGCTCTTTTTTGCTTTGATCAATTTGGATATCAATCTTGAGCAGCTTCTTCACTTGCTGACTGACGGCTTTTCCATAGCGATCGACTAGGACCACGCTACCCGCTGTGCCTAAAAAGGCTAGGGCAGGTGGAATGAGGGGTACCCAGCCACCCAGGATCAAGAGTCCTAAGCAGGCCCCAGCCAATGTCCCCATTGCGATAATGCTCAGCATGGTATAGCCCACGGGATGACGCACCCGCCAGCCCACTAGCCCGCCTAACATGGCCCAGCCGCTGATCCACAGCCACTCCACCCAAACCGGCCAAACCCAAATCAAGGGCCGCTGTTCCAAGACCGCACTGAGTAAACTGCTGACCAGTTGGGCGTGGATCACAACCCCCGGCATTTTTTGGTCTTCACGTAGGCCCGCACTGAAGGGGGTATAGAAATCATCCTTGGCGCTACTAGCGGTGTAGCCCACCAGAACGACGCGATCGCGTACCCATTCCGGTGGCAGTTGGCCATGTAGTACCTGCGAGAGGGTAATCTGGCGGGTGGCCCGCTTGGCCGAGCGGTAGTTAATCAAGACTTGATAGCCAGTTGCCTCCAGCCCCCGATAACCACCCGTATGTGATTGCAGGCGATTGATCACCGTGGTATCAAACTGAAGCTGGCCATTGGCAGTCACCTGGGGTTCAATGCCGCGATCGCCCAGATACCGTAGGGTTAACTGCATCCCCAGGGAAAAGAGTTGGGCTTCCGGGTCATTACAGGCATGGTCCAGACGCGTGGTTTGCAAGCGGGTTTGGCTGGGGGGAGGGACAGCGATGAGCAAACCGCGTCGCAAAATGCCACCGGGGTCCACAGGTATATCCGCAAAGCCAATCTGTGGGGAGGGGAGCTGGGGGTGGGGCGGGACACCGGGATTGTCCGCATCACTAAGTTTGCAGACCGCATAAATATTATTGTGCTGCTGAAAGACGCGCCCCAGCTCATCTCCACCTGTCCCTTGGGGAATGTCCCGGTAGATATCTAAGCCGATCGCACTCGGTTCGTAACTCGCCAAAATGGATAGTAATTGGGCGATCGTGCGGTCATGGAGGGGGAATTGCTGTAAGGCTTGCAGGTCGGCCTCATCAATGCCAACCACGAGCAAGCGATCATCCGGTCCCTCATCCGGTCGCAGCCGCATGAGGGTGTCGTAGCCCCATAGTTCAAAAAACTGTAACCCACTCAACTGCCGCAGACCGACGACCAAACCGGTAACGACTAGGCCCGTCAAGAGCAGGCTTTGTAAATGGGGATTCCAGCGAGTGGGCACACGAGCTGCATGGCGCAGGCGTTGGCGGATTTGAGCTAACAGAGGAAAGTGCATAGATCTGCCCTAGGAGGTGAGAAACGATTCGCCCGATCGAGGGATACCCTGTCAAGCCGGGGCTTTTACGATAGAGTCTCTAGCAGTTGGCCGTCTTATGCAAATGATTAGATTAGGTGTACTGTTATTCCGGCACGCGAATGGAGCTACATCGCGCCGTGTCTGCTCCCAACTGATCTTCCCCAATTTTAGGCGCGACCGCTCCCTAACCTGGATGATAACTATGGAGCTTGGTGAAGTTGACATGGCTTGGGGTAGGAATGCGCTTGTATTTTTTCTGAAAGCACTGTCCCGGCGTCAGTGGATCGCGGTTCCAGGGAACTTGCCGGGTTTGAGTTCAGTCCCTTGGGGCAGACGAAGCGTCTTCGACAGGCGATTGGGTTATCAATGATTTGATCGCCTTGATGACAGCTTCCCTAGGCGCAGTCTTGTTAATCCGGAAAGTAGCCCCAAACGATGGATCGTTCTTTGGGGCCGAGAGCCGCACTGGCAACGACTTCACTTGATCATTAGGGGCATTCGTTAGGATTTAGTTGCATACGGTCCTATTCCTATTTTCTGACAGGTCCAATTGTCTTACGTGGCAAACCCTATGAAACGGTTCATATTCTCTAGCTTCACGCAGATATCCGCCTGCCTATTACTGGATCTTGCCCTGCTGGGAGGCAACCTTCCGGTGGCTATGGCCCAATCTCCCGACACATCGATGCGTCCGATCGCAGCAACGGCCCCATCGGGCACCAGCAGTGGGACGAAAAGCCGCTTCCCGATCGCTAACCTGCGGGCACCGGGTAACCGCGAGGGGGGGGCGACGCGGGGAAGTTGCCTGACAGCAGATGCCCAGCGGTTAACCGCCCTCATGCCGGAGGGCAGTAGTGGTCGCACGATCTCACCCTATCCCACGCTGTATTTTTATATTCCAACCAGTGCTGAACATCAGGCAGAATTACAACTCCGGGATTTGGACAGCGGGAAATCCCTCTATCGCCATACCGTGACTGTGGCCAAAACGCCAGGGATTATTGCGGTTAGCTTACCCACTGAACAAGCCCCTCTAGAGGTCGATCGCCTCTACCAATGGCAGTTTCGGCTAATCTGTGATCCGAGCGATCGCGAACGGGACTTAGTGGTCACTGGGGTCGTACAACGGGTACAACCCAGCCCTGACCTGTCCCAACAGTTGGCAACGGCCCAGCCCGCCCGCAAGCCCGCCTTATTTGATCAAGCCGGGATATGGTATGAGGCGCTGCAAAGTACCGTCGAGCTACACCATAGTGATCCGAGTCTCGCGACCCAGCAGTGGATGACCTTGCTCCAGGAGGTAGGACTGACCGCGATCGCCCAGAAACCCCTCATTCCCTGTTGTAGTCAACCCTAGTCCAGCGAACATAACGTTGCGCAACGGTGGTAGTCACGACTTTAGTCCTTGTTGGCTAGAGCCAGCCCACCAAACTTTGCAGAACTTTAGCAAGGCGCTGCACTAGTGGCTCACGACTTTGGCCATTACCATGCCTAATACAATACTGTCTTCACTGTCTTTTCGCGATGGGACTGTTCCTATGTCCGTAACTCGGCCCCAAATGACACCCCAAAACCTATTATTTGTCTGCCTGGGCAATATCTGCCGATCGCCGACTGCCGAAAATATTATGCGCCACTTGGTGGAACAAGCCGGGTTAGGGGATGCGATCGTCTGTGATTCAGCAGGCACATCGGCTTATCACGTGGGGAGTTGTCCCGATGCACGGATGAGTCGGGCGGCGGCGGCCTACGGTCTGGAACTGGTGGGGCGGGCACGCCAGTTTCAAGTAGCGGATTTTGAACGATTTGATTGGATTCTGGCCATGGATCAGGCCAACTACCAGGATATTCTTGCCTGCGATCGCCAGGGACGTTATCACCATAAGGTGAAGCTGATGTGTGATTTTTGTCAGCATCATCGCGATCGTGAAGTTCCCGATCCATACTATGGCGGTCCCGAAGGCTTTAATTATGTTCTGGAATTACTTTTCGACGCCTGTGAAGGGTTACTCACCGCCCTAACTGCGGGCCAGGTGAACCTCTCGGCGGACCCCGCAGAGCCATAGAGCGCTTTTAACTGGTTACACTTGAGTTGGCCGCATGGCGCAATTCCCGATCATTGTCCTGAGTGACTATTCTTGGCCCCTGAACGATGACTGTCTCACCTACTCCCGAACCTCCCCCCCCTGCCCTCATGACTCGCCTGCGCAATTTTGTCATTGTGGGTGTCGCGATCGTCCTCAGCATTACCCTCTTCCTGGGACTGCGCACTCAAACCCAAACCGCCTCCCTGAGCAGCTTGGCGACGGCCTCGATGCCCCTTAATGTAGCCTTGACTAATCAACAGCCCACCTTAATCGAGTTCTATGCCGATTGGTGTACTAGTTGTCAGGCTATGGCCGGAGATATCCAGGCGTTGGAAGCCGAATACGGCGATCGCGTCAATTTCGTAATGCTCAATGTTGATAACAGCAAATGGTTGCCGGAAGTCCTGCACTACCGGGTGGATGGGATTCCCCATTTTGTCTTTCTCGATCGCCAGGGGGAGGCGATCGCCACCAGCATTGGTGAGCAACCCCGTCCCATTCTCGCCGCCAACCTGGAGGCTTTGGTGGCGGGGACACCGCTGCCCTATAGTCAAGCGATGGGTCGGACTTCAGAGTTTGATGCCACCGTTAGGCCCGATCGGGAAAATACGGCCAATCCCCAAAGCCACGGGGCACAGGTTAAAGGATAGCTCTGTTGAAACCGAACCACCAAGGCACCAAGAACACAAAGGATACACAAAGGAATTCTTGGTGGCGCTTGGTGACCTTTCCCCGGGGGAGACGCTGCGCGAACGTGTCCTTAGTGGTTTTTAGGCATCTGTCTTTTCTGGCATCTGCGAGCGCCCCCGATGGTGAAACCGAATCCCCAGAAACACATCGTAGACAAAGCTGAGGAAATCCTTCCCCCGCCACAAGCCTAGGGATTGGTGACAGCCCTTGGCATCCAGCAACGGCTGCGTCGCATAGTAGGCCGCCTGGTAGCGATACCAGGGGATCGACGGCCACAGGTGGTGGATTAGGTGGTAATTTTGGCCTAGGATCAACAAATTCAGCACCGGACTGGGATACACCCTGGCATTCTTCCAGCGATCGCGCTCTTGAAAGGGCCGATGGGGCAAGTAATCAAAAAACAATCCCAACATCAACCCCACCACCAACGCTGGACAGAACCAGAAGTTCATCACAAAGCTCAAGAAGTCGTAGCGATACGCCGCATAGACAATTAGGCCCACCGCCAGCCGTCCCAGGAACCATTCCAGTAACTCATGCTTGCGCCAAAGGCGACGTTTGAAGAAGAAGATCTCGTGGTAGAAAAACCGAGCGGCAATGAGCCACAGGGGTCCCCCCGTCGAGACAAAGTGATCAGGGTCGTTTTCGGGATCATTCACATGGGCGTGGTGTTGCATGTGGACCCGCGTGAACACTGGGAAGGAAAAGCCCAACAGCAGGGCGCTGCCATGGCCCAGGCAGGCATTAATAACCCGATCCCGATGGGCGGCGAAATGGGACGCATCGTGGATCACGGTTCCGGCTAGATGCAAGGCGAGGACGTTGAGGAAAAAACAACACCAACCCGGCCAGCCCCAACGCCAATAGCCCACGGTTGAACCAATGGCGATCGCCACGGCGGCCAGGAACATCAGCAGCGTCGGGTTAACGGTACCGGGTGGATCAAGAAACTCCCTGGGAACCGTCAGGGGTTGCTTCGTCTCCGTAATCACATCCTCACAAGTGGCTGTCAACTGTTGCACGTTCGACTAGACTTACTTCATTACACTGGGTGGACCGGGTGCGCATACCATGAGCCTCAACACCAATGAGGACCCATGAGACAACGAAACGTTAACTTTTTGAAAGTTATTTATCCTTAGAGAGTATAGGATACGAAAGTGGGATAAGGATAGTGATCCCCTGGCCGGATTCGCGATACGCCTTCAAGTATTGATCCGCGATCGCGGGTCCATAGCCACCTATCATTCTGAGAGAAACTATGCAGGATTGGTTACCCGCCCTCGTCTGGACCGATTATCGCCTTGCTGTTTTGGTGACCGTGAGTTTTCCCCTCGCCTTGCTGATTTGGGCGGCCTTGCGACGCGCCGAGGCTGTCCAACGGTTGCTGATCATCTACTGGCGGGTGGCGAGTCTCCTGGCCATTACCGTGTTGTTAATGATTGCCGCCCTACCGATCAGCTACCTCACCAGCTTTCTGGCACGAGTCCTGATCCCGATTAGTCTCTGGTTCTGGGCGGACTTAAACGAAGAGATCGACGACCTGCCCAACAACTCCTTTAAACTCACCCTGACCTCTTGGCGCTGGGGAATTACAGCCTACTGCATTGTCGGCGCTCTCTTCCAAATCACGTCCCTCCCCTGTGCCCTGATGAGCAAGGATGCGATTCTGACAAATCCGGCCTGTCGCATCTGGTTGGATGCCCCTTGGGGTTTCAAGGAAGTCTTTCTCTCCAACAGTGGCGATACCTTCCTCGGATTTTGGGGCATCGTTGGCCTCGTGATTTATGTCCTCTACCTGGGCCACTTTGTGATGTTCCGGTTGGGTAAGCAGGGCCGGACGGCGGTCACCAGTTAAGGCTCGCCTCAGTCCCATGTCGTTTGATAACCTCTGTAAGCTCCTGGCCGAGAAGTATCCGGAACGCATTGCTACCTGGATTCTCGGTGGAGCGCCCCAAAGCGTGAGCGTCCTCAAAACCGAGTTGAGCATCGAACTTCTCCGTGCTGACGCAGTCGTCTTGCTGCGTACCCAAAGCCGTATCCTGCATCTGGAATTCCAAACCTTACTCAAGTCCAAACCCCCCTTACCGCTGCGGATGTTGGACTATTGGGTGCGCTTGTACCGACTCTATCAGCTACCCATTACCCAGGTTGCGGTCCTGCTGCTACTGCCCCCCAATGACACTGTAATTGAAACGTGCTTTGCTGTTGAGGACACGGTGCATCACTACCAAGTTCTCCGTTTATGGGAACAGGACCCTCAACCGCTCCTCACTGATCCAGCCCTACTCCCCTTTGCCGCTCTGGTTGATCAGCCCAACCCAGAGCAGTGGCTTAGCCAAATTGCTCAACAAGTGCGTCAGCTAGAATCAGAACAGGATCGCCAACAGGTTTCTACTTATGTGCAGTTATTGGCAGGCTTAAAATTTGACAAGGGATTAATCCGCCAGATTTTCCGGGAGGGAATTATGCGCGAATCGGTGATCTATCAAGAAATTTTCCAGGAAGGCGAACTTAAGGGACGACAAGAGGGGGAACTCAAGGGACGCCAGGAAGGACGCCAGGAAGGACGGCGTGAAGAAGCGATCGCGTTAACGCTGCGTTTGTTAACGCGTCAGTTTGGTGAGCTTGCCCCCCGTCTAACAGCGCCGGTGAGTGCTCTCGAGGTTGAGCAGTTGAAAGCACTGGTTGATGTTGTGTTCGATTTTTCCGATCGGGCTGAGTTAGAACGTTGGTTGGCTCAGGTTAATTAGGTTGGCAATGATGTAGGTTGGCAATGATGGCTGAGGTTCGGTTCGATCGTCGCTTGGAACAGTACACCCTGAAGCGCCCCCAGGAAGTCCTCCTAGTTCGGGCCGAGATTGCCGGAGAACCTGAAGAAGTGGTGATCTTTCGTGGGTTTTCCAGTTCCCTGACTCGACCGACGGACCCCGATCCCGATGTCCCTGTGTTGCCGGAATCTGCCCACATTATCGCGATCGATCGCCTCCTGGGTCCCTACAACCCAGAGCATCCCCAGTACCTAGAAACAGGACTGACGATCGCAGCCGTGACAGTACTGCTCACCGAGGTAGGGGTTTGAGCCTGCGGGTACAGATTTTCCAGCAAAGTGGGGAGTAGTGAGGTTAAATAATGAATTCAGACAGGACTTTCGGGATGAGGATATTGCTGCTAGAGTGCTAAAAACGACTAGATTGCTCAGACTTTAACCCATGTCCCATAACCTAAACGATGAGGATAAGCAGCGTGTTTAGGGAGAAGAATCGGAATTGCCGCCTGGGTAGCTTGATCGCGTTGGCCGGACTCACCGTAGTGACGATGCCAGCGGTTGCCCAAACGGGTCCTGCGCTCGCCCCCCCCGCGCAGATTACCCCCCGCCTTGCCCAGGCTTCGGGTAGGGCTGTGGAACAGTCGGTCCGGGAGTTCAATGAGCAATGGTTAGCGGTTATCCAAAGCCGGGATGCCAGGGCCATTGGGGAACTCTATACTAACGATGCCCTGTGGATGCCGCCAAGATCGCTGCGGATTCCCTGGCTGTATATTACCCATGCCAATCTTTATCAGTCCGATCCGTCACTGCCTTCAGTCACCCGGGATGCCACTAATAACCAGGCGATCCAAAATGTCTACGAGCAATTGTTCCAGGCCGATGATATTCAGTTGGACTATACGATCGGGCAAATCCTGGTCAGTGAATCGGAAGATATGGCCGTTCAGGTGGGCACCTACCGGATGCAGATGCGGAGTGTCCAAGGACCGTTCAGCGATCGCGGACGCTATACGCGGGTGTTGACCAGGGTTGATGGGAATTGGCGCATTGCTGTTGATATGTTCAATAGCGATATGGCTCCGTTGTAGGCACGACCACCCTATTGGCCGCAGTTGACGCTGTGATCAATCCTGTGATCAGTCGAATCACTAAACATTTGCCCCTGCGGGTTGTGTTTACGGTACCCGTTTTGCTGCAACTGGTGGGAGTTGTGGGGTTAGTGGGTTACCTGTCTTTTCGCAATGGCCAACGGGCGGTCCAAAACCTTGCATCCCAACTTCGCAGTGAGCTATCGGCCCGAATTGAACGGGAACTGAAGGGCTATTTTAGTGCGCCCCATGATATTAACCGCCTGAATGCAACGGCGGTGGTTTATGGGGAACTGGATATTGAGATGGCCAGGGCGGGTGAAAATTTTCTGTTTCAGCAGATGAAGATTCACCCGACCATTGCCTTTGTCTATTGTGGCAGCGCCCAGCAGGGGGAATTCTTTGGGGTGTTGCGATCACCGGATACCGGTGAATTACAACTGTCCTACAGCAACGCCTCGAATCAATTTTTTCGGGAGTATTACAGCCTGGATGCACGGGGGAGTCGCTTATATCGCCTGTACCAGGCGGATCGGCTCTATGACTCGCGAACACGACCCTGGTTCCAGGCCGCGATCGGGAAGGAACGCCCGGTATGGACCAATGTCTATATTGCCTTTACTACAGGGTTGCCCAATGTAACCGCTAGTTTACCCGTCTACGATCGCACGGGACGACGGTTATTGGGCGTGTGTGCCACGGATGTGGTGTTGCCGGAGGAATTTCGCAACTTTCTCAAGGGTCTACGCATTGGGAAATCGGGCCAAGCGTTTGTCCTCGATCGTCAGGGGCATTTGATCTCCAGTTCCACAGATGAATCGTTGATGATTGGGGCTGGGGACGATGCTAAGTTTCTCAAAGCTATTGATAGTCAACACCCCCTGATCCAAAGTACGGCTCGCTATTTGCTAGAACAATTTGGCAGTTTTGAGGCTATCCAAACGCCCCAACAACTTGATTTTTGGCTCGATCGGCAACATCAATTTTTAGAAGTACTGCCGTTTCGGGATGACTTTGGCCTAGACTGGCTCATTGTCGTTGTTGTGCCAGAGTCGGATTTTATGGCAACGATCGCGAGTAATACCCGAATGACGATCGTACTGTGTTTGATCGCTCTGGGGTTATCGCTCCTGGTGGGGGTTATTCTGACTCGTTGGGTGACCTCACCGATTCTCAATTTGAATGTGGCGGTGAAGGAAATTGCCCAGGGCCATTGGGATAAACGGGTCAACTGCGACGATCGCACCGACGAAGTGGGAGAATTGGCGAAATCAGTCAATCGCATGGCGATACAATTGCAAGAATCCTTTGCCAGTTTAGAGGCTCAGAAAAACTCATTCTCACGCTTTTTCCCGGCTGAATACTTGAAGTTCCTCGCGAAGCAGGATGTGACCGAGGTGGAACTGGGGGATCACGTCAGTAAAGATATGGCGATTTTGTTCTCGGATATTCGCTCATTTACCAGCTTATCAGAGAAGATGACCCCCCAGGAAACCTTTGATTTTATTAATGACTATTTGCAACGGGTGTCACCGCAAATTCGTTCCCACAATGGGGTGATTATAAAGTTTCTGGGGGATGGGGTGATGGCCGTTTTCCCCGATCGCGTGTCGGATGCGATCGAGGCCGCCCTGGCGCAAATTCAAGCCCTAATCCTCTATAATCAACACCGACAACTGAGCGGGAAATCGCCCATTCATATTGGGCTGGGAATTCATATTGGCCACATGATGGTGGGCATTATCGGTGAAGAAAATCGAATTCAGGGCGATGCCTTGTCAGATAATGTTAATCTGACAGCTCGCTTAGAAGGCTTAACGAAATATTACGGGGTCCCCCTCTTGATATCGGAAGATGTGTTAAAAAAATTGCCCGATTCCCACCCGTATCAAGTACGTTTCCTCGATCGTGCGATCGTCAAGGGGCGCACAGAACCGATCGCGGTTTATGAAATTGTTAACGCTGAAACGGATAGGATACAGGCATTGAAATTAGAGACCCTGGTTAATTTTGATCAGGGGGTAAGCTTATACCAATCAGGTCAATTTTCAGCAGCAATCCCCTATTTTCAAAAGGTTCTAGCTGTCAACATCAATGATCAGACCGCCCAGTTATATTTGGAACGCATTCAATACCTGACGACTCACGGTATTCCTAAAAATTGGAATGGGACTTGGTCCTTCACTCAGAAATAAAGGACAGAAAAAGGAGGCCAATGACCTCCCGATTCACAAGCAAATTGAGAGTAACTGGAAGAACGATAGGGCTTAGTAAGCCAAACCCATGCTGCGGGTGGTTTCGGCACCCAGATACACCCGAATGCTTAAAAAGTCCGTGGGACAAGCCGTCTCGCAACGCTTGCAACCAACACAGTCCTCGGTGCGGGGTGAGGCCGCAATTTGGCCCGCTTTGCAGCCATCCCAGGGAACCATTTCGAGGACATCGAGCGGGCAAGCCCGAACGCATTGGGTACAGCCAATGCAGGTATCGTAAATTTTAACTGAATGAGACATCGAATTAATAACTCCCGATTCGTTTTCAGTGACGTTACAACGTTGATCAGCAGAGGACTCAGCCGTTAAGCGTTATGATTGCAGCTTCAAAATTAAGATTTAGTCTACCGCAGCGGCTTAATCCCCATGCGCAGACGTTACCAAAACTTCAAGGAACTTAACACAAGCCTAGGCCCCCGCTCCCCCTTGGGCTAGGACCCGCGCTAGGACCTGCTGGTAGGCCGCTTCCACGTCACCAAGGTCATGGCGAAAGCGATCCTTGTCCATCACCCGCCGCTGGGGGTCTGACTCGGCCTGATTCCATAGCCGACAGGTATCGGGGCTGATTTCATCGGCGAGGAGCAACTGACCCGCCGCATCCAGGCCAAATTCCAGCTTGAAGTCCACCAGGGTAATGTCACACTGGCCAAAAAAGTCTTGCAGGATGCCGTTAATGCGCAGGGCTAGAGTCCGCATCTGATCGATCTGGCCCGGCGTGGCTAGCTGCATGATGGCCAAGCGATCGGGCGTTAAGAGCGGATCACCGAGATCATCCCGCTTGTAGTAAAACTCAACCAGGGGGTGGGGCAAAACCATCCCCACCGGCAAGCCCGTTTCCCGACAGAGACTCCCCGCCGCAATATTGCGCACGACGACCTCTAGGGGAACGATCTGCACAGCCCGTACCCGCATTTCCCCGTCCTTGGGCGTGTCGAGGAAGTGGGTGGCAATTCCCTGCTGCTCTAGTAGTTGGAAGAGGTGGGCCGCGATCGCACAGTTAATCACGCCCTTCCCCTGGATACTCCCCCGCTTCTGGGCATTAAAGGCCGTGGCATCGTCCTTATAAACTGTCAGGAGGACCGCCGGATCAGCCGTGGCATAGAGGATTTTGGCTTTGCCTTCGTAACGTTTTTCCAGTTGGCTCATTTCCAGTTCACGCATCATTTAAGGTTATGGGGTTGCAAGATATAGGTCAATCCGTGAGATAAGCGCCCGCGATCGCAATGGTCAGCATTATGGCCAGCGCTCTAGATAACGTTTCTCCATTCCAGACGATCGCACAACCGGCGGTGGACTACCTCATCAGTGCCGATCGCGATTAGCTTCCCTCTCTGGATCATGTCATGGCTGCCAAGTCAATGGCGAGGGCTTCCGAATCCGCTGCCGTAATCACCTGAATGTTATAACTCCCAAAGAGCTTGAGGGTTTCTGTGTTTCTGGCTAATTGGTCTAGCAGGGGTGCGGCTTCAGGTAGCAGGAGATTGGCTTCTAGATCTAGGAAAAAGAGGTAATCCCCCAGGGAGCGTTTAGTGGGACGGGACTCAATCCGGCTGAGATTAATTCCCTGCTGGGCCAAGACCTGTAGCGGTTGCACCAGGGCACCGGGAATATTCTGGCGCATACTGAAGGCCAGCGAAGAGTGGCTCCCCCCTAGCGATGGCTGAAGACCGACCACCCAGAAGCGCGTGCAGTTGTCGGGATAGTCATTAATTGGAAAGGCCAGGATCGGGCGTTGGTAAAGTTGTGCGGCCCGTTGCGAGGCGATCGCGGCGGTATGGGTCTCCAGGCGTTGCAGGGCTTCAGCCGTGGAATTGGTTGGCACCAATTTCGCCTGGGGTAGGTGGGTTTCCAGCCAAATTTGACACTGGGCCAGGGCTTGGGGATGGGAATAGACCACGGCAATAGCGGCCAGATCCGGTGCTGTTGATATCAAGGCATGGGCGATCGGCAACACGAGAGCCTGCTGGATTTGCAATTGCTCAAACTGCCAGAGCATATCGAGCGTCACAGCAACACTGCCCTCCACGGAATTTTCCACCGGCGCGACAGCCCAAACGACATCTCCCTGAGCGGCTGCTCGCAGGGTTTGGGCGATGCTGGGGTAAGGATGGAGTTGCACTCCTTCCCCCGTTGATTGCTGTAACCGTTGGGCATAGTGGAGTGTAGCCCACTCCGCGTGGGTGCCCGCAGGCCCCAAATAGGCGATCGGTGTTGTCATGTTTCTTAACGGTTAGGAGCAGCCATCAGCCGCCACAATCAGGACAAGGGTTGCGTAGATCTACTGCAAGATGGGGTGAACTGGGTCGAGTGATTCATGGCTTGTCAATCAAGGAGTTCCTAGCCACTGCTAGGGTTTGGCCCAGCTTTGCCAGTGGCAGCGATTATCCACTGCAACCAACGGGAAAAAAACAGATCGGGAAAACCCGGAAGAATACGGCCAGTTTTGCTGAGAAAGCTGTAAAATTCCTTAACAAGACGCACTTCCATCCTTAACCTATGCAAATGCAGTTTGCGGCTGCTCAGACTGTTCAACTCACTGTACCAGAGCAACCTATTCCGATCGAGCACTATCTTCGCCAACCCCAGCGCCTTGTCCACGCCCTCACGGACCCAACCCGTGTGCAAAGCTTGGGAGAGGGACAATTTCGGCTAAAAATGCGCCCCCTCCGGTTTTTGGCGTTTAATCTCCAACCAACGGTAGATCTCCACGTCTGGTCTGATGCCAAGGGCATGACCCGCCTCCAGTCGATCGGGAGCCAAATTCACGGTATTGAGTATATTAATCAGCGCTTTTCCTTAAGCCTAACGGGAATTCTCCAACCCAGCCGCAGCGGCCATCGTACTTACCTCAAGGGTGAGGCCAAACTCCAGGTAGTGGTTGACGTGCCGCCCCCCCTCCGGTTAACGCCCTTACCGCTCTTGGAGGCAACGGGGAATAGTTTGCTCAAAAGTGTCTTGCTCACTATTAAGCAACGCCTGATGCACCAACTGTTGAGCGATTATCAACACTGGGTGGTTGCCGAGACGGAACTCTCCCAGCGAGCGAATTATGACCTACCCCTGGGTAAGGTTAAGTTGGGTCAAGCGTCCCTTCCCGTGCAAGCTGGCTAAGGGGGGGCAGCTTGCGTACTTTAAAATAATAGTTTTTTAGCAGGCTACAGGACTACACTGCATTTTTGAAGTGGTTGAAGAACACTAGCACAGCCCATAGTTAAGGGCACCTCTAAATAAATCCCATCCTGCGCTCCCAAACAGCGTTATCCCGTCCGCTAGGGGCAGTTGAACTGCCTCTAGCCCAGATTGATCGAAGTGCCCTTAAGGGGTAAAAGTTCTAAGGTAAACTTCAATCAATCTGGCAGGGGCGAAACGATCGTCGATGTAGGGAGGATGCTCCCCAGGTGTGGAGAGCGGTCCGATGGCGTTGGGAGCCATAGCCCTTGTTGGCAATCAGATCATAGTGGGGATATGCCTGGGCTAAGCGGGCAATCAGGTCATCGCGCCAGACCTTGGCAATAATGCTGGCACAGGCGATGGCCATAACCCGCTGATCACCCTTGACCACAGTTTGCTGGGGCAGGGCCAGGCCCGGAATGGGCCGATTGCCATCAACAACGCAGCAGTGGGGAACGGGGGAGAGTTTCTGCACAGCCCGCAACATTGCCAAGAGGGTGGCTTGCAAAATATTCAGGCGATCGATCTCCGCTACCGAAGCCACCCCAATCTGGCAATCTAGGGCCGTAGCTCGGATCGTGGCCACCAATTGCTGGCGGCGGCGCGCCGACAGTTGCTTACTGTCTGTCACCCCTGCCGATCGCAGAGGCGCTAAGGCTGCCGGGGCCAGGAGTACCGCTGCCGCCACCACTGGCCCAAAAAGCGCACCCCGCCCCACCTCATCCACCCCTGCGACCCAGGGACGATCGGTCATTCGAGCCAACCCTGTCGGGTCGAACTCCTCCCCATCGAGACCAGCCCAAGGGGGAGGATCAAACAGCCATAGCGGCTCAATGGCAGGCTGGGGTTTAGTCATCCTGTGCCGACGATCGGCGACGGCGACGGCGACGGCCCGCCTCGGTTTCGCTGCCTTCATTCGCCTCTGCATTCCCAAGAGCATCGGGACTGGCCACCGGGGTTGTTGCCTCCCCGGCGTCCAAGCTGCCCACGGTGCCCACCGCCGACATGGCACTGGGAGTTGCCAAGGCAGTCGCCGCCTCGTCCCTCGGTAAGATGGCGGTTGCCGCAGGGGGAATGTCTGATCGATCCGTGGGACTAGACACGGAAGTCAACGATCGCCGCCGTCGGACCCGTGTAGCTGAGGTATCGGCCTCGGACACCGCTGGTGGCGGGACAGTTTCAGCCAGGGGATCTTCCTGGGGTGTTGCCAGATTGGGAACCGGGGGAGGGGTTTCAGCACGGCTCTCCTCGCTGACGATCGGCTTCTCACCCGGTAGAACGACTGACACCAGGGTCGATCGCGCCGAAGGAGCCTCATTCGCCTGCAACGCTAAGGGAGAAATCCCCATAAAGGCATAAACCGCCTGCTCCTCCGGGGTCATTTCCACGGTCACCACCGCAGCTGGCTCCGGTTTGGGCAACTCCCGTCGCCGACTGCTCCGTTCTGGCTTCTCCGGTAGGATTGTGCGCGTCGCCCGTTCCACAGGCATTCCCGTCGTGGTCACCGTGGGCATTTCGGGGGCCACCTCCGTGCGGCTGGCGGGGCGACTGCTGGTTGCTGGCTCATCCCGACGACGGCGGCGGCGGCGGTTGCTGCCATTGCCCCCCCGCTCCTGATAGCTGGGATGGTGGAGCAGGTCTAGAGCTTGCAGATCCGCGTCGGCCTCCAAACCAGGGCGCAGGCCCACATCCCGACTGCCCCCTTCCCAAGTCGCTTCCTCCACCGGTGGCGGGGTGGGGCGGGTACGGGGTTCTAAGGTACGGCTGAGGGGCGGAGCCGCATCCCGAAGGGCTACCAGTTTGGGTTCACCCGTATCCGTGGCCTCATCAGTGGGTAGGTGGGCCAAGTGGCCGAGACCACCACAGGTTGGACAGGCGCGACCAAACAGTTCGTAGACATTTTGGCCTTGACGTTTGCGTGTCAATTCCACTAAACCCAACTCGCTCAACTGGGCAATTTGGGGACGGGCCTTATCAGCTTTTAGTGCCCGATTAAACTGTTCCAAGACCTGTAGCTGGTCGCGGCGGGAATCCATGTCAATGAAGTCCACGATAATCACCCCGGCAATGTTACGCAGGCGCAACTGGCGGGCAATTTCCGTGGCTGCTTCGCAATTGGTCCACAGGACGGTTTCACGGGCAGTGGCCGATCTCGTGAAGGACCCGGAGTTGACATCAATCACCGTCAACGCTTCCGTTGGCTCAATGATGATGTAACCGCCGGAGGGCAAATCAACCCGTGGGCGCAGGGCTTCGCGGATCGCTGCATTCACCCGGAAGAAATCTAAAATCGGAATTCGTTCCCGGTGGTGATCAACCAGGACCCCCTGGGCTGCCTTGCCACTACTCCAGACGCTAATTTGTTGCTTTACCCGCCGCATTCCAGCCGCCGTATCTACCACAATGCGGTTGACTTCTGCGGTGTACGCGTCGCGCAACACCCGTTGTACAAAATCATCATCCCGGTTGAGGAGGGCGGGGGCACGAGTCGTACTGGCCTCCTGCTGGATGGCTTCCCATTGGCGTTGCAGGCTTTCCAGGTCCTCAATCACCGCCTCTTCCGGCACGCCCTCCGCTTCCGTGCGCACCAGCAATCCCATACCCGAAGGCTTGAGGAGGATGGCTAGGGCACGCAGACGATTACGTTCGTTTTCATTGCGAATGCGTCGGGACAGGTTGACCCCTCGCCCAAAGGGCATCAACACTAGATAACGACCCGGTAGGGTAATCTTCCCCGTTAGCCGGGGACCTTTGCTGCCCGTCGGTTCCTTCATCACCTGGACAAGGACCTTTTGTTGGGGAGCCAGCAATTCGGTGATCGCGCCAGCGGTGCGTTTCAGCCGCAGTGGCCCCAGGTCGGTGACATGGATAAAGCCGTTTCGCTCGGCATCGCCGATATTGACAAAGGCCGCATCAATACCGGGCAGCACATTTTCCACAAGGCCCAGATAAATGTCACCGATTTGATGCGTTCCCTTGGCAACAACCAGTTCTTCGATTTGATCTTCCGAAAAGACGGCAGCAATTCGATATTGTTCAGCAATAATGATCTGTTTTGGCATTCAGTTTCCTCAGCAATCTGAGAGCGCTTAGCACCACGATCGCGTGACTCTCGCAATGGCTAGTCTCAGGGATGGGAAGTGATGGAGCAACTGCGGACAACCCAAGAAGATGCACAAAGATCGGCAATGGCATCGCCTCCTTCGCGCTTCCCTGCACCCTTACGGTTCCGACAGGGAAATCTGGACGGCTCACCAACAGTGGGCTAATCCGCCACTCAGGCTAATCCCGTTCGGCCTCACCCAAAACCTCGATTAACCTTTCACGCTTAGTCTGGTCACACTTAGTCTGATCACGCTCAGTCTAGTCACGCTTAGGCGAGTGACGGTCGCTCAGACACAGTCGTTAAAATAGCGAGGCAATGATTCGGAAATCTACTTATCGATACCCTCAGCAATGTCCCGGAGTAATCTCCTTGGGAAACTCTTTACCGAAGCCAGCGATTGCTAACCTCAAGGCTTGAACACGCTCAACTCAGTATGGGGCAGAAAGGGTCTCTGCGGAGAGTGAGGGCAAGCACCGTTGGCGATCGCTGTCTCCAAAAGATTGGCTCTTGAGAAAAGCCATCGAGGTCGAGTCGGTCTCTGACTCACGGCCTAAGATTTACTCTCCGGCTACACCATCGTTATGAGTTTAGCTCAGAGGGCGGAAATCTAAGTGCTTTTGGATACGATAGCCCCAACTCTAGCACATCTACCTCAATGCCGCGCACAGTTGGGCGTGAAAATTTATATTTGCAGCGTACACGGTAAACTGGGTGGGGGTTAACTGGCCCATGATGGTGATGATTGCTTGCAAGCTGGGACGAAGATAAGGACTATGGGGACATTGCTATTGGAAGTGGGAACGGAGGAGTTACCCGCCAGTTTTGTGGATGGGGCGTTAGCCCAATGGCAGGGGCGTATTCCCGCTAGTCTCAAGGACCACCGATTACAGACTGAGGCGATCGCCCTCTATGCCACCCCCCGGCGGTTAGCCGTGTTGATCACAGGTCTGCCGGATCGCCAGTCGAATCAAACAGAGGTGATTAAAGGTCCCCCAGCCCAAGCAGCCTTTGATGCCCAGGGGCAACCCACCCCTGCTGCGATCGGGTTTGCCCGCAAGCAACAGGTGGCGGTGGCGGACTTGGAAGTTCGCCCGACGGATAAGGGCGATTTTGTCTTTGTCAATCGCACGATCGCCGGACAGGCCACCCCGGACATTTTGGCCCAAGTGATTCCGGACTGGATTTTGCGGCTAGAGGGCAGGCGGTTTATGCGCTGGGGCGATGGGGATATCCGCTTTCCCCGCCCGATCCGCTGGTTGGTGACACTTTGGGATACAACGGTGTTGCCAGTCACCCTCGTGAACGGATCGGAAACTATCCGCAGCGATCGCCACTCCTACGGCCATCGAGTGCTACATCCCCAGGCCATTGAGATTCGTCACGCCCAGGATTATGTGGCTGTGTTGCGGGCAGCTTCAGTGAATGTGGATTTGGCCGATCGCCGTCAGCAGATTGCCGAACAGGTGAAGACAATTGCGGGGAGCGGGGGGGGCGTTGCCACCCTACCCCCCGATCTCTTGACCGAGGTGGTGAACCTGGTGGAATGGCCGACGGCGGTGCTGGGCCAGTTTGATAAGACCTTCTTGGAACTGCCCCCAGCCGTCATCACCACGGTGATGGTGACCCACCAACGGTATTTCCCGGTCTATGCCCCTTCAGAAACCGGTACCGCCGACGAGACCGCTCTGTTGCCCTATTTCATCACCATTGCTAATGGGGACCCGGACCGGGCCGCAACGATCGCAGCCGGGAATGAGCGGGTGATCCGGGCGCGGCTCGCCGATGGTCAATTTTTCTATAAGACCGACTGCGCCAAGTCTTTGGCAAGCTACCTGCCCCAACTGGCCGCCGTCACGTTCCAGGAGCAGTTAGGGTCGATGCAGGCCAAGGTGGAACGGCTGGAGCGAGTGACGGAGCGGCTGCTGGCCCAGTTGGCCTTACCGGACAGTGCAGCGGCGATCGTGCGGCGGGCGGCCCACCTGTGCAAGGCGGATTTGGTCACCCAGATGGTCTACGAGTTCCCCGAACTTCAGGGGGTCATGGGAGAAACCTATGCGCGGGTGAGTGGGGAACCAGAGGCCGTCGCGATCGCCATCCGCGAACATTACCTACCCCGTGGGGCCAGCGATCACCTGCCCCAAACCCTAGCAGGTCAAGTCGTGGGTCTGGCCGATCGCCTGGATACCCTGATCAGTATTTTTGGCCTTGGTCTCCTACCCAGCGGCTCCTCCGACCCCTTTGCCCTGCGGCGGGCCGCCAATGCGATCGTCAACATCCTTTGGACTGCCCAACTGCCTGTGAATTTGCAGCAAGTCCTCCAGCAGGCGATCACCGACTTCACGGCCCAGACAGCCGTTCAGGTAACCGATGCCACGACCTTAACCCAGCAACTCCAGGACTTTTTCCGGCAACGCTTACGCACCCTCCTTCAGGAGGAGCGACAGATTGACTATGATCTGGTCAACGCCATCCTAGGGGAAACCGATCCGGAATATCTGGACCGTGCCCTCAGCGATGTCCTCGATCTACTTGTCCGGGCCGAGTTCCTACAACAAATGCGCCACAACGGCGATCTCGCCGCCCTTTACGAAACGGTAAACCGCTCCACCCGCCTTGCCGCCCAGGGAACCCTGGCTACGGCTGTTTTGGACCCTACCCCCGTCATCCAATCCGATCGCTTTGAGAAGCCATCCGAATCAGCCCTGTATGAAGCCCTCGTGCAACTCCTCCCTCAAACCCAAACCGCTCAAGCCAACCGGGATTATCACCAACTGGTCCAGGCCCTACAGGCGATCGCGCCCACAGTAGGGCAATTTTTCGACGGCCCCGACAGCGTCCTCGTCATGGACCCTGATCCTGATATTCGTCAGAATCGACTGAACCTATTGGGATTAGTCCGTAACCATGCCCGGGTGTTGGCGGATTTTGGCGCGATTGTTAAAGGGTAAAGTGAGTGGTTAGGAGAGAAGAGAGAAGAGAGAAGAGAGAAGAGAGAAGAGTGGGGCGAGAGGAGAGAAGAGTGGGGTAGGCGTCTCGCCTGCCCTGCCTAGCATTCGTCCCATCTCGCCTGCCCTTGACTCGTGACGACAACAGCTAGAACCCAAAATCTAAAATCTAAAATCTAAAATCTAAAATCTAAAATCCAAACTATGCCCACCGCCGTCGTCATTGGTCTAGGAAAATCAGGCATTGCCGCTGCCCGTTTATTGCACCAGCAGGGCTGGCAGGTAACCGTGAGCGATCGGCAAACCAGCGATCGTCTGCACTTGCAACAACAAGCACTTGAGCAAGCAGGCATTACCGTCCAGCTAGGGGAAACCTTTGATCCGGCTAACCTGCCACCCGGAGAGCGGCCTGGGTTGATAGTGGTTAGTCCCGGCGTACCCTGGGATCAGTCCGGCTTGGTGACAGCACGGACACTGGGGATAGAGACGATCGGGGAGATGGAACTGGCATGGCGGAACCTCCAAAGCTGCCCCTGGGTTGGCATCACAGGTACCAACGGCAAAACCACCACCACCGCCCTGATTGCCGCCATCTTCCAAGCCGCCGGTCTGAGCGCGCCTGCCTGCGGCAATATTGGCCTCGCCGCCTGCGAACTGGCGCTTTACCCAACAGCCAAGCCAGCGGCTGACCAACCCCTGCTCCCCTTGACGCCTGATCCTGCCCCCCTTGATTGGGTGATTGCCGAAGTCAGCAGCTACCAAATCGAAGCAGCCCCCTCCCTGGCACCGCGCATTGGCGTCTGGACTACCTTTACCCCCGACCACCTGAGTCGGCATGGCACGCTGGAAAATTACTATTGCATTAAGGCCCAGTTACTTCAGCGCTCCCACCATCAGGTCTTTAATGGCGATGATCCCTACCTAGTGCAGCAGGCCAGCCAGTGGCCCAATGCCTGGTGGACCAGTACCCAGGGGGCAAAGCCCGATAAGGGGTTAACGCCCCAAGTCTATATCGATCAGGGTTGGGTATTGGCCCAGGGAACCCCGATCGTACCCGTCAATGCCCTGCGGATGCCCGGTGCCCATAACCAGCAGAATTTACTCATGGCGGTGGCGGTGGCCGTGCTGGCGGGACTGGATAAGGCCGCGATCGCGGATGCAGTGGCCCAGTTCCCCGGCGTTCCCCACCGACTGGAGTGGATTTGCACCTGGCAGGGGATTGACTTTATCAACGACAGCAAGGCGACCAACTACGACGCGGCCCTTGTGGGGCTAACGGCAGTTCCCGAACCGGTGATTCTCATTGCCGGCGGAGAGCCGAAGCAGGGGGACGATGAGGGCTGGTTGCAAGCCATTCGTTCTCACGCAGCGAAGGTCCTGCTGATCGGAGAGGCAGCGGTGCCCTTTGCCCAACGCCTTGACCAGGTGGGCTATCCCGCTTATGAAATCGTGGGAACCCTGACCCAGGCAGTCCCCCGTGCGGCGGCACTGGCCCGTCAACACCGCCTCAGCAAGGTTCTGTTCTCGCCCGCCTGTGCCAGTTTTGATCAATACCAAAACTTTGAGCAACGGGGCGATCACTTCCGCCAACTCTGCCAAGCCTTGCCAAGGTGATCCCCCGACGGGTCCTTAGCCTTAGCGCCCATTGGTGATGCGCCTACCGGGAAGCTGGGACGTGGGGGGCGGTTGGGGTATTCCCCGCGTTGGTTGCGGGGGGACGCAGGGTCGCTCCATTGGCAGTACAGCAGTCAAGCAGGGGCCGATCGGCGATCGCGTCTAGGTCAGCCGCCGCCAGCAGATCGCGCCAATCTCCCATCAGGTCGGGCTGTTGGGTATACAGGGACGCTAACTGACTCACCGCGTCGTACCAAATACCTGCCGCCGCATAATGCTGGGGCATTGCCTCTGGGGGGGCTTGCGCCAGTTGGGTTGTGAGGGCGGCATCCGGGGCAATCCGTTGAATCCAACCAATACCAATACCGCTAGGGGGATGAAAGACCTTCTCCAGATCGGCCTGACTGCAAAAGGCTTTAACAATCCATTGATAGGGTTGGTCCAGGGCCAAGGGGCGATCTTCCGGGAGGGGCAAGCTGACAATGCCAGATTGGGGGGGCAGTGGGAAGGTCGCGGAGACTGTTTTCCCTTCTAGATCCCTCAACGTCACCTCTAGCTGAAAAAAATGGGTTGGGATGTCCCCATTAACTGTCTCTTCCAACGCTGGTGGGACATAGAGCATCAAGGTGGGGTGGGCGGTGGTGGTTAGCCCGATCTGGGAGGGCGGCAGGAGACCCCGTAGGTGCTCCCCTTCTGGGAGTTTGCAGCCTCCCCGCACGGCAGCCCCCTCCAGATTGCCAGGGGCGCTGAGATCGGGCAAATTGAGCCGGATGCGGTTCTGGTTCTGGGTATTGGCTGGGCGTTCAGGTTGGGGCACTCGTGCTTGGGCTAGCCCAGGCCCCCCAGTCCCTAATAGTAACCCGGTGCTAAGGAGCACCGTCATCCCAAGCCAATGTTGAACTTGTTTTTCCTGGAGAAATGACATCACCGCTCTTACCTCTTAAACACAAGCTGAACAAATATTCCAACGACATCCCAATTGGCCGATCGTGACTGCCCCGATTATCCCAGTCATCTCCCCCAGCTAGGGTAGAGAGTCAACCAATTGACACTTCCCGCGCTGAAAATGCGGGGCGTTGATCCCTAACCTGTGATGCTATCTAGCAAAGAGCACGATCGCAGGCTGGCACTCTCAGGGCGGGTTACAACGCCCCCAAGACGTTTGATATTGAGCGCACCATTCCGATCGGCCTCACCCGTCCAGCCACAATGCCTACAGTGGAACGTCTTACCCTTGCGGTAGGACTTGCCCATGCGTTCATTATCCCTGACCTAGGCCAAAAGCCGTACTAGAGGGGCGGTGCGCCCAAGCCCATTTTCTCAGTGAATTTTCGGCGGAATTATCCCTTGGCTAGTGTGGGGGAGACTCTGCACTGGCATCCGTCCTGTCTAGGGGCAACCTGTCGCGTATACTGCTAGTCAGCACACATTGCCCATTGGGCCAGTTTTTTCTACCCAAACTGCAAGGAGTGCTGGCTTAGGGTTCCGTTGCCTTATTCCCCTTCCAATGCTAAATCGCATGTTTCGCCGAAGTAGCCCCTATCGCAGCAAATACCGACGACAGCAACGACCTCGCTGGTTTTGGCCGACGATCGTCCTTCTCGGTGTGCCCCTCACCCTGATTACCCTGGAACTATTGCTGCGGCTTGTTGCTTTGATGTTAGGGGATAGCAGCGCCATCCGGACCTACGAAGGGGAACCGGAATCGGTGACGGCCTACCGGTTGCAATTTGTCAGCGATCGCAACCAACCGCTCGATGGTTTGCGCAACCACGGCCAACTCCAGGCCCAACGCAGTGTCCTCATGGGCTATCGCTTGCTCCCTAACCAGCAAACAGCATTCTGGAAAATTAACGAACAAGGCTTTCGCGCCGATAACGCCCTACCGCTCCCCAAGCCCCAGGGGGAAATTCGGATCTTTGTGCTGGGGGGGTCAACAGCCTTTGGCAGCCTCAGCTCCAGTAATGCCACGACCTTGACCCACCGCCTGGAAACGCGCCTCAATGAGCGCATTGCGGCCCAAACCCAACATCCAGAGCGTTTCCGCCCGGAAGTTCTGCCCTACTTCAAGGATGAGGTCGATCGCGCCTTGACTCGCCCCCCCCGTCTACGGGATGGCACGTATCGGGTAATTAATGCGGCAGTTCCTGGCTATACTTCTGGTAATGAATTAGCCCAATTAGCGTTGCAGGTTTTGCAGTACAGCCCCGATTTGGTGATTGTCCTGAATGGCTACCCCGATCTGTTGCTGAACAGCAAGGTAGAGGCAACCGATATTCCGATGGCAACGGAGTTTCTCAACAATGCCTCGACCCATCTTTCTCACCACCTGCGCCAGGAAGTTGGTGCATGGGTGGCAGGGACCTACCTGGTTAAAGGTATCCACTACTGGTTTTTCCGCTCACCTGAACCGGAAGCGGGAACGAGTCTATTGGCGATCGATGCGGCCTCCCTTACCCAACAATTACCCAGGGATGATGCTGAACGCGATCGGCGGCTCGATCGCTACCAAAACAACCTCCGCCAGATCGCTCGCCTGACGACCGCCACCCAGAAACCTGTGATCATTGCCCTACAACCGGAAATTACGGGACGGGGGGATACTCCCCATCCCAGTGAGACGGCATTATTAAGTGACCTCAGCCCTGCCTATCGACAGGAAATTACGGCAGGCTATCAGTCCCTGGATGCTAAGGTCAGCGCCCTCAAGCAAGAGTTTCCGAACCGGGTAACGACGCTGAATTTTTATAATCTTTATGCGGACTTCCCAGCGCAAGCCTTCTACAGCCCAGTGCATTTAACCGATGCGGGGAATACCTTGCTGGCCGATCGCTTGTATGATGCCGTTGTCCCCTGGTTCTTTGTCCAACCCCGTAATAATCCTCAACCTTAGGTTTAGGGGATACTTGGATGACGTTCACTGGGTCAACAAGTACCCACCAACCGCTAAACTTTGCTAACGTAACCGGTCGTTGTCTGAGGTAGAACTGTGTCCTTGGAATATCCTGAAGATTTGAAATATCTGGATACCCACGAGTATGTCCGGCTTGAGGGTGAAATCGCGACGATTGGCATTAGTGCCTTTGCGATCGACCAATTGGGCGACATCGTGTTCCTGGAACTGCCAGGGGTGGGCGATGCCCTAACGAAAGGGGATGTCATGGGCACGGTGGAATCCGTCAAAGCGGTGGAAGAACTCTACGCAGCGGTGTCCGGCACGGTAATTGAGCGGAATGATGCGATCGTGGAAACCCCGGAGCAACTCGCGGCTGATCCCTATGGGGAAGGTTGGTTACTGAAGGTCCGTGTTGCGAATTTGCAGGATCTGGATGATACCTTCACCGCCGCTGACTATCGCCAACAGGTAGAGGGTGATGCTTGATGCTGCCGTTGCGCCTAGCGCTATCCACTGAGATCCTACGGAGGATATACGAAGAATAGGGGGGCTTAGAGCAGTAGACCAGCAACCATGCCTGCCAGTAAAATAAACCCCAGCCAGACATTTTGTCGAAAAATTTCGCCATAGACTTCGGGCGTGGGCTGCAACAGGCGGCGGAACTGCCAGACCCACCCCCCGATCGCAACTCCCCAAGCTAGCCAAAAACTCCAGTGCATGGCCAACCCAATCGCCAAAGCCGCCAGGAGTCCCGCTGTACCCGCGAAGCATAGCCCGACCGCGTGGGGCGCAAAGTCGCCAAAGAATAGGGCGCTGGAATTGACCCCAATCCGCCGATCGTCCTCGCGATCGGCCATTGCATACACCGTGTCAAAGCCCAGGGTCCACAGCACCGTCGCGCCCCAGAGTAGCCAGGTAAAGGGCGTCAATTGCGGTACAACCGCACTCCAGCTAATCAACACCGCAAACCCCCAGGCGATCGCCAACACGAGTTGAGGCACTGGGAAGACGCGTTTGGCAAGGGGATAGAGGACAATGACCGGAACCGCTGCTACACACAGGGCATAGCTGAGGGGATTGAGGTAAGCGGTCAGTCCCCAGGCGGCCAAGAGGGCGATCGCGGCAACCCCGATCCCGGTTTGCCAGGACAGGGCACGGGACGCCAAGGGGCGATCGCGGGTGCGGGTGACCTGGGGGTCAATGTTGCGATCCCAAAGATCGTTGATCACACACCCCGCTGCACTGGTGGCCAGGGTACCCACAATCATCACGCCTACAAGGCCCACGGGGGGAAGTCCTTGCGCTGCAATACAGATTGCCCAGAGGGCCGGGACCAGCAAGATTAAGCGCCCTGCGGGTTTATCCCACCGTAAAAGGCGGGCGATCGTCAGCCAAAGGGGTTGGGGCTGGGGATTATCCTGCAATACCATGCGTCTTTAGTGCGTGTCTAGTTGGGGCTGAGAACGGGATGTTGAGCCACCCCTTACGGTGTTGTTCACTGCCCATTTTACGCGATCACCCCTGTGGTTCTGTGGCGACTGAGCCACTGGGGTCCCCACTGGTTAACGCATTAGGATAAGCAGCTAGTCGCTGTTGTGTTGGGCAGCATACCGCTAACTCGCGGCTAGTCGGCTACGGCAATTTAGGGATTTGCCCGTCATCTGTTGCTCCGTGCGGCACTGCTCATAGGCAATTTGGCGGGCAGGGGCAGGGAGCAATTGTTCCCGCCGATCTAGGGCTTTTTGGAACCAGATGAGGCTTTCTTCGTACTTGGATTGTAGGCGTAGGATCTGTGCCTTGAGGTAGAACAAATCTGGATTGTCGGGGGTTAGCTCCAGCGCCTTGTTCACCGCCGCCATTGCCTGATCGCTCTTGCCCAAATCTCGATAGCCCAGGGCAACCCCCCGTTGGGCTAGATAGGCAGGGGCAGCCTTATCCTGGAGGCGCGCGATCGCCCGATCGGGGTTGGTAAAGGGTAGATTAACCGCCAACATGAGATCCATATAGCCGCGAATGAGGTTTAACTCTGGATCATTGGTATTCACCTTCTCCGCTGCGTCCAGTGCTCGGATCACCAATTGCAGCCGCCCTAGGGCACGGGGGGCACCACTGACACCCCCCTCCTTGCTGACGATGTAGGCTCCTTCAAGAAAGTGCCCAACGGCGACATACAGGTTGCCCCGCAAGGGGTCACGCCCAATCAGGCGATTGGCGACTTCGCGGGTTTGTTGTGCGTAGCGCTGAAAATCTGCGAGGGCCTGAGCTTTGACCGTTTCTTGGGTGGCTGCTTGCCAATTGCTATAGGCCAGGGATGCCCGGAGGGCGTAGCCTAGCGGCTCATCCGGTTCTTGGCTGAGGGCTTGCTGGAGTTGGCTTTCCGCCGCGCGATAATCGCCACGCTCAAAAATGGCCCGAAAGGCTGCTTCCGATTGGGGGCCGATCGCGGCGGGGTTAGCTGTCCGGAAGGGATCACCGGCCCAGGCGGCTGGGCTGAAGAGGCTCAGGGCGATCGCCCAAGCCCCGATCGCCCGGATTAGGCGTTGTTGAGGACTACCGTTACTGAGGACTGCCAGGGTTTGACGGGAATGATTATGCATGGTAACGATGGGGAATAGGGGTGAACTAGAACGATTGATATCCTCACCGCGCCGAAGACGCTGCGATTCCTAAACCTCATGATCATTAAAATAGCTCAAATTTCCCGATCGGTTCCCCTGGAATGTCCAGCGTTATTTAGGGTTTAAGGGCCTTCTATAGATATCCTAAATGATTCGTGAAGGATTGTCGTGCAGACTAGAAGCCTGCGCGGGCAGGATGTCCACCCCACGCTCATAAATCACCTGAGTTGCTATAGACCATAGAGCCACAGGATTAACAACGGCGTGAGGAAGGTATAGAGACAGGTTAAGGGTGCGCCCACACGGGTAAAATCCAGAAAACGATAGCCACCCGGTCCATACACCATTGTATTAGTTTGATAACCGATCGGGGTCATATAGCTATTTGAGGCCGCAAAGGTAACCGCGAACATAAAAGCAAAGGGATTGAGGCTGAGGACTTTGGCCACTTCAACAGCCACAGGAATCATCAAGACTACCGTTGCATTATTAGAAAGGATTTCGGTTAATAATGCGGTCACCAGATAGAAAAAGACTAAAATCCAGTAGCCTGATAGATCACCCCCGATCGCCACTAACTGCTCAGCTAGCCATGTCGTTGCACCAGAATTCTCCATCGCAATACCGAGGGGAATCAACCCTGCCAACAGAAAGATAACATCCCAGCGCACTGCGCCGTAGATCTCTCCCGGCTTAATACAGCCTGTTACCACCATGAGGATTACCCCGACCCACGCACTGACCAGGATAGGCATCATCTCGAAGGCTGCGCTCAAGATAACGAATAGCAAAATTGCGATCGTAATCCACGCTTTATTTTGCCGGTAGGCAGTGGCATCCCGTTGTTCAATTACCAACATTTCACGGGTTGTTTGTAGCCCTAAAAAACTTTGCCGGGGACCTTGGACGAGAAGAACATCACCAAACCGTAGGGGAATTCTTCCTAGGCGTTCATAAACGAGTTCTTCCCCACGCCGGATCGCGAGGACGGTGGCATTATATCGTTCTCGAAAGCGTAGCTCGCGCAGGGTAGACCCATTGAGACGGGAATTGGAGAGCAACAAAACCTCAGCAATTTCCTCCTCTCCAGACTGGAGACTAGATTCAACTTCCTTTTCCTGGAACTTGACATCGGGAACAATATCTAGGCCATTTTCTTCGCGAATTTGGAGTAGGTTTTCACGGCTACCTCGTACCACTAAAATATCACCAGCCTCTAGCACCTTATCGGACAGGGGTTGGGTAAATCGAGATTGACCTCGAATTAGCTCTAGGACGCCAATATCAAACTTTTTTTGAAGTTCACTAAGGCGTATCGTCTTCCCAATCAAGGGCGATCGTGGGGTAATCACCACTTCGCTAATGTAGTCTTTAAGACCATAATCCTCTTCAAAATTCCCCGTTGAAGACTTGCGAGAGGGGAGAATACGTGGTGCAATAAAGGTGAGGTACAGTAAGCCAATTGTGAATATAATAATTCCTAGTTTGGTAAATTCAAATAGGTGAAACTCGCGAAGACCTAAGCGCTGGGAGGTGCCACTGGCAAGGATGTTCGTGGAGGTGCCCAGCAGGGTCATCATCCCACCCATCACCGTTGCATAGGACAGGGGAATCATTAACTTAGAAGCGGAAATCTTTTTCTGCTGGCTCCAGTCCTCAATTAGAGGGAGGAAAATAGCCACGATCGCCGTATTGTTAATAAAGGCACTTACGGGACCCACGAGACAGCCCATTGTAAAGATCTGCCGTTCAACGGAATCGCCGCCCCAATTGATGAGGAAGCGCTTGAGAATTTGAATGACCCCCGTTTTGCTAATACCAGCACTGAGGATAAACATGGCCATCACCGTAATGGTGGCATTATTTCCAAACCCCGAAATGCCTTCCTCTGGGGTGACAAGGCCCAGAAGCATGAGAACAACGGTAACGGTAATCGCCGTTAAGTCAACGGGTAACCATTCAAAAATAAACCCAACTAGGGCAACAATGAGAACAAGGAGAGTGAGAAAAATAGGATCGATCGGTAAAGACAGCATGGATGGCTTGTGGATAATAGGGAACAGGCTAGATGTTTAGATGTGATCAGTATTATTCCGCGTCCTTCTGGGCACGGTACTTCAACCTCCTTGAGTAATACCCTCGATTAATACTACTGAGTCGCGTGGAGCACGCAATCAAGCGGACCCCTGATTCCGGTTCTGAATAACGCTGCTCCCCTAAGGGTGAGGGGTTAGGGACCAGGGGGTGATAGTTTTGTCGAGCAATCAGGGACAATGGGTTAGCAGTTATCGCAGGAGAGGGGTCATGCCAGCACGAGCCAAGCGTTCCCAGGAACCTGATGTTTTCCAGTCGCTTGTCAAGGGTAACTTCCTGTTCCGGGGGCTAGATGCATCTACGTTGGCAGCCTATTTTGAGCCGGAGCCGATCGTGAGCGAGAAGCTCTATGCTAGCCGTCCGGTCTATACGGCCTTTCGGCCCGATCGCTATTTGGAGTATCTGTATGCAATCGTCGCAGGTGGGCCGGTGGTGATTCGCAGTGCGCCCCTCGATCGCGTGATTGCAGTCACCTATCCCGGCAGTTGTTTCGGGATGCGGAACCTAGAATTGAGCTATGGCTTATTTGGGCGGGCGTTTCCCAGTGTGGTAGAGGCGTATAAGACCACAGATGTTCTGAAGATCCCAGTGGCGGCAGTCCAGGCCCTCTATGCGGACCATGAGGACTTTCGGCGACGGTATAGTCTACTCTTTGAGCTACGGGAGAAGTTTCAATATCATCTCCTGAATTGCAGTACCTATCCTCCCCAAGCCGTGGCAGCGCTGCTACGGGCGTTGATTTACCAGGAACGATCGCTGGGTAACCAACCGGGGACGGACGGCACCTATCGCTTTGATTTAGCGATCGAGCTAATTGCCAAGGCCAGCCAACTCAATCACCGCACGGTCGAGCAGGTCCTCAAGGGCATGGTAAAGGCGGGGCTGATTGAAACCGATAGGTCGGGCGAGGGCAGTGATTGGCTCCAGGTACTTGACCCAGAAGGCTTGAAGGAAGTCTACGGTGCCACCCGGGATAAGGTTTCCTGGTGGCCATTACGCTAACACCTGATTGCTTAGTTCCCTAAGGCTAGGACGCTTACAAAAGAACGGAGAGGGAGGGATTCGAACCCTCGTTACCCGGTTAGAGTAAACAGCATTTCCAGTGCTGCGCCTTCAACCACTCGGCCACCTCTCCCTAGGTTAGCCTCTCGCCAACCGATACGCTCCGCTGGAGCTACCCGCAATACTGCGAGTGGTCTTCCATTGTATAGCAGTCTGGCACCATTAGCGAGATGGGACGGAAATTTGGCAATTTCAGAAATTTCTCAGGGCAAGCGCCTACTCAGACGAGCATAGACAGCGCTTCCATGCCGAGTGCTCTGTCAAGCTTAATTTTGTCGGTTGGACCAAACGCAGTGCGATCCAACCCCCTACCCTGTCAACGATCGTGTTGGGTCTCGTAGGCTCGACACCAACCTACAGCCCGTTAGCAGCATGACCGTCCCCTCGCAAGGCCCAGACAATTGGCTTAAGGCAATTGTTCGCAAGGCCAAACAGTATTTCTGTCAAGACAGGATTCCAAGCCAACGTCCCAAAACAAAAACAGATCTGAAGACAGACCTGAGCTTAAAGCCAGCCTTCAAACACCGGATCATTGGGATCAAGGGTGTGCTTACAGATAATTGCTAATGACCAGCGGTAGGGTTTCCCCGTTTCCAGGATTGGCACGGCAGTGGGTAAAGCCACTGGGGTTATTGGGGAGGCCGAAGATAAGGCGAACTGGGTATGGTAGAGGTAGTTCCCTTGTTCATCTTCCAGTTTGATCAAGGCGCTGCGGGCTGAGGTGGCGGGAACCTCAACCAATAGGGTGCGGGGCGTCGCACTGGCTATGGTAACCGTTGCCGCTGGCTCGGGGGAGAAGGAGGCTGTTGCCGTTGGGGCAATCTGACACAAAGACATCGCCCGCCGACCGCCACTAGAGTTGGTATCCGGCCTGCCTCCATTCTTGGGCCGGAACGATGAGGCCAGCGTTGGCTGAACATCAAGCAAAAACACCCCCACCAGCACCAAGCTGAGGAGGGGAGCCACTCGGAGAATCCTCTTAGGTTTTATCTCTTGCATCCACCCTGATCCTCGCTACTTGAGGAACTGTATACACTAGCGCCAATCACCAACCAGGATAAAGGGTGCCCAATAGTAAGGATGCTCATAAACTTGACTCTGCAACAGATGTAGCTGTGCTTGGCGAAGAGCACGACTTCTATCTAGGCGTTGCATTAAGTGCTGGTAAAAAACTGCCATGAACTCCGCCGTTGAGCGATCATTCACAGCCCAAAGTGTCGCAATCACACTCCGGACGCCCGACCGGACGGCTACCCCCGCTAACCCTAATGCAGCCCGCTGATCTCCCGATGCCGTTTGGCAAGCACTGAGTACCAGTAGCTCAATTATAGTGGATCTACGGACATTTGCTTCAATTAATTTGTTAAGGTTCGTAGCCCAAATTTTATGGTCCCAGGCCAGGATAAAGCTAGTGTTGGGGTTAAAACCCGATTGGGCATGACTGGCAATATGGACGATCGGGGCAGGGTGATCCTGAAGGGCTTGCGCCAAGGCAACTTCCGTGAATTCCTCGTTGACGAGGGTATGGGCGGGGAAATGGGCAGTAATGGCCGCCAACTCGGTGAGGACACTGGGCATAGCGGGGAAGCCTTGGCGGGCAGTCGATAATCCAGCGGCCAGCAGGGTGACGGGACTGAGGTCGGCCCAGGGGGTAGCAGGCAGGAGGGTGAGGCTGGGGGCTAGGGCCAATTGGTATTGCTCTACGAGGTAGTGCTGGCCATCGTGGAGGGCGGCCATTGGCAGATCCCGGAGGGGCGCATCCAGGGTAAAAACCAGGGTCTCGATGTGTGCCTGATCGAAGGTCAAACGGAAGGGGCGAATCAACCAGTCATAGAGCTGTTGGCTGACCTGGAGGCGGAGGGCATCGGGGTAGACCGGATTAAGGGACTGGCGGAACTGACGCAATGTTGCCACTACTTCGGCTTGGGGGGTTGTGCTGGCGTGGTAGAACAACGGCTGGTTAGGGAGGACGGCAATCACCGCCAGTCGATCGGGCAGAACAATCGGGTACAGGATGGCGGCAGTGGGGTCAAGCGTGGCCACGGGTTGGGGGCTACCGGGCTGATGCTGGGCAGGCAAGGGGGTGAGGCTAGCCTCGTGGAGCTGAGCGGCCTGGGTAAGGGCTTGCTGCAATTGGGTCTGGCTGGGGTGGGGGGATTGGAGTAAGGTCGCGATCGACTGGCGGATGGGGATTTCCCAAGGGGAACTGGGGGCCAATCGGGGAGCGCCAGACGGGGGCATAGCCACTGCTCGGTATACTTCCCCAGTCAAGCTTAGGGTTAACCAACCCACCAACAGCCAGCCAATCAATGGCCACTTGCCTAACACACGCATGGTTAAGATACACCCATTATTCAGCGATTGCAGGAAAAAGGTTCGGTCACTGATAGAACCATTGTGGGGTAAGCATTCGGTCCTGCCATCCCGCCAGCCGCGACGGCTAGCCCAAGCGCAATGTGGGAGTAACTGACTCTGCTGGCTTGGCGACGATCGTGCCATGATCTTGCCAAATTAGGGATATCGAAGATGCGAGTGATTGTGCAACGGGTAACGGCCTCCTCCGTGACGATCGCGGGTGAAGTTGTCGGTGAAATTGGTCGCGGTCTCAACCTATTGGTGGGGATTGCGGCTACGGATACGGAAGCCGAACTGGATTGGATGGCCCGCAAGTGTTTGGACCTCCGGCTATTTCCCTCGACTACCCGTGACCGTTGGGCGCATTCTGTGCAAGAGATTCAGGGGGAATTACTGGTGATCAGCCAGTTTACCCTCTATGGTGATGGCCGCAAGGGGCGTCGTCCTGTCTTCGATCGCGCCGCCGCGCCCGATCGTGCCCAAGCCCTCTACGAAATATTTGTAGTGAAACTACGGGCGAGTGGTTTAAAGGTGGCCACTGGCGTATTTGGAGCCATGATGGCGGTCGCAATCCTTAACGATGGGCCTGTTACCCTATTACTGGAGCGTGAGGCCAGTCAAGCTTAAGGAACCGGAAGATGCGCTATCACATCGTTCACCGCACCACCTATCGCTATAGCCAACCCGTTGAACTGGACCCCCATTGGGTGCGCCTGCGTCCCCGTAGCGATCTGTACCAGACCCTATCCGCCTTTGATCTGGCCGTTGATCCGCCCGCAGCCCACACCACGGAGGTGCTTGATTGTGATGGGAATAATCTGCTGCAACTGCGATTTGCGGACAAGACCGATTACCTAACCCTAACCGCAACCTCGACGGTAGAAACCCACTGTGTCAACCCCTTTGTCTATATCCTCGAACCCTGGGCCACCCACCTACCGATCGACTATCCCAGTTCCCTGCTCACCCAACTTCAGCCTTATCTCAATAGCCTCACCCCTGGCCACAATGGACCTGATCCCGTGGCAACCCAGTTAGCCTACGAGGTTGCCCACGCCAATCAGGATAATGTGGTGGCGCTGCTGACGAACCTGAACCAACGGATCTACGAGGACTGTGAACACCAAATTCGCGATGCGGGTGCGCCCTTTCCCCCCGGCCTCACCTGGCAACAAAAGGCTGGCTCTTGCCGTGATTTTACGGTTCTGTTTATGGCGGTCTGCCGCAAGTTAGGATTGGCCAGTCGCTTTGTGAGTGGTTATCAGGAGGGTGATCCGGACTCCGACGATCGCCACCTCCACGCCTGGGTAGAGGTGTATTTACCGGGGGCGGGCTGGCGGGGCTATGATCCCACCCACGGGTTAGTCGTTGCGGCTGGCCATGTGGCCTTGGTTGCGAGTCCCTATCCCCATTTGTGCGCTCCAATTACGGGTCTTTTTCGCGGTCAAGGAGTCAAGGCGGAGATGAGTTATGACCTGGCGATCGCGCATTTGGACAAGACCGATGGCTAAATTACCCGTACTGTTGCCATGCCCCCCTGAAAGCGCGGCTGTTAAGTTAGCGGAACTGGTTGCACGGTTAGCGCCTAGTGGAACGACTCAAGTCGTTACGACAAACTTAGGGGCACTTCGGTGAATCTGGGATGGGGGCGGTGGCACTGCCCCAACCGGCGAGTTTTGAAAGGGCTTCTAAGGCTGGTCTTCCGCTGAGGCTGGGGCGATCGTACAAGTGGGATCAATCAGTAAATCCACAATACCGGTTCCATAGCCATCATCTGCCGCATAGACCCGGAACATGGCCACGTCAATATAGCGGGCTAAGTGGGTCAGACTCTCGCCATCGATAATGCCGGAAACCCCAGCATTGAGGAAATAAACCCCGGGCTGCAATAAACACTGAAACCGGAACTGGACCATTACCCGACTACCCGTTGTCATTTCATCCGCTAATTCCGGTGCGATCGGAAAGGCCGAGCCACCCAACTCAAACCCACTGATGGTTTTCACTAACATCCCAAATTGAATCCGTTGGGCGGGCTGCAAAAACTCTACGGTATAGGTGTAAATGTACGATCGTCGGGCAATCAAATGATTCACGACCTTGCCATCCAAGGTTGTAATTTTGGGATTGTGGATCTTCGCGCCCTTGGTAATGTAGGCGATCGTCGTCGAGGGGATCAGATTGGGGTCATAGGACTCCAGTGAAGCTAATTCACTGTCAACGCTCCCCTGACCTTTCCCATTGCTATTGTCCTGACTGCTGTCCCGATCCGAGTCGTGCGATCGCCGTTTCCCAGGAGGACTTGTCGCGGCGGGCACCTTCTCCGCTTCAGCCAGTTTGGCCTGATAGATTTCCTTGCGGACAGCATTTACCTGACTGGGGGGCGCGTAGATTAGTCGCTGGTACTTGGCGACGATCGTCTTCGGCGTACCCGACAGGAGCATTTCCCCCCGATCGAGGAGGATGGCGCGATCGCAGAGGCTAATAATCGTCGGCGCAGCGTGGGAAACAAATAGGATCGTCCCGCCTCGTTCGCGAATGGCATGAATCCGGGCAAAACACTTGCGCTGAAATGCCTCGTCCCCCACCGACAGTGCCTCATCCACAATTAGAATATCCGGATCAACACTGGTCGCTACGGCAAAGGCCAAGCGCACAAACATCCCACTGGAATAGGTTTTAACGGGCTGATCGATAAAGTGCCCAATATCGGCAAATGCGGCAATCTCATCAAACTTGGCGGTGATCGCCCGCCGGCTCAGGCCCATGAGCTGGCCATTAAAAAACACATTCTGCCGCCCGGTAAATTCCGGATTAAAGCCACTGCCCAGTTCCAACAAGGCCGACACCCGTCCATTCACCTGTACCTGCCCCCGCGTGGGGGTGAGCGTTCCCACAATAATCTGTAAGAGCGTACTTTTCCCAGACCCATTGCGGCCCACAATCCCCAGGGTTTGTCCACGGGGGATTTCTAAACTAATGTCCTGGAGTGCCCAAAATAACTGGGCTTTGCTGGTGTTAGGTAAGAGCAGTTCCTTGAGGCGATCGCTGGGATGCTGATATTGCTTAAAACACTTAGCGACATTCTGGACCACGATTGCGGGGGCATCCGACGGCTGGGGAGCCGACTCTGATTGCCAAGCCAGGGATTGAGTTTCAGAGGTGATCATGAGCGGAGCTAGCCGGCCAAAGGCCGAAAATAAACATTCCTCACACGTGAGTGATTGTAGCGCCTAAAGCACATCGGCAAAGGCAGGGCGCAGCCGCTGATAAACCCACAACCCGCCTAGGAAAAAGAGGATCGCCAAAACCGTCGCAAACGCCCACTCTCCCCAGTGTTGCATTTCACCTACCAACACCAGATCGCGATAGGTCTCCACGATCGCCGCTAGGGGATTGAGCCAGAGCACCCAATGTTGCCAGGGCGGTGGGATGACATGGGCTGGATACACGATTGGCGTTAAATAAAACCACAAATTCACAATTACGACCAGACTTTGGGGAATATCCCGCAGAAAGACCGTAAAACTCGCCACCAGATAACCCAGCCCCGCCGACAGCAAGAGTTGGGGTAACCAGGCCAGGGGCAGTAACCAGAGGGCGGGATTGAGATCTTGGGAAAGGAATCCCACTAGGAGCACCAGAATTGCTAACCCCATTAAGCTCTCGATAAAAGCCGAACAGATTGGCACCAGGGGCAACAACCGCAGGGGAAAGACCACCTTTTTTACCAGATTGGGCTGGGTGACCAGGCTATTGGCAGACTGCAACAGCCCCGCTGTGAACGCATTCCAGGGCAATAATCCCGCAAATAACCAGAGGCTAAAGCTTACGTTGCCGTTGGGCATACTGGCCAAATCGAGCTTCACCTGGAGGACGATCGAAAATACATAGGTATAGATCAGAAGTTGGGAAAGCTGATTTAGCAAGGGCCACAGATTACCCAAGATGGACCCCTTATAGCGAGCTTCCAGGTCCCGTTGCACCAGGGTTTTCAGAAGTGACAGCTTGAGTTGCCACGGCTGTGATAACCGGAACCAAGGCTTACGCCGACTCAATTTGTGACTTCTTTCCTGCATTCACCTTTGCCATCTTTGGGATATGTGCTGATCTGGACTCATCATAACGGCTGGTACCGATCGCGATCCCGAATCAATACGCCCACCGACAAGCGATAACGGCGCACGCGGCATCGCCATCCCTGATCGTCACCGCTCATCGCGACCCTTAACATCGCCGGTCTATTCTACCACCCCCCCCATATCTAGGTGAGCACTTCTACTGATCGACTCCATGCCTATCGTGTCAATATCACGATCGCGTCGAGATTGCGGTGGGTTGAATGACAGTTTCATATTTTTTTATCCTTGTAGTATGATACCCGGAATGTATAAGGCAGTCAGGACTACTAGCCAACTACTAGCTAACTGTGGCATCTGCTTTACCATTACTCAACCAAAATCAACCTTAAAATCCACTGCTGTTTGTGAATACCACAATGTCTAAAAAGGGTCTAATCTCACTGTTTGCTCTAGCTTTAGGCGTATCCCTAGTTGCCTGCGGAGGGACACAACCCACCGGCCAACCCAGTGAAACGGGGACTGCAAGTCCCAGCGGCGCAAGCACCAGTCGCCTAGCGGCGGTCAAGGCGCGGGGGAAATTAATCTGTGGTGTGGAAGGGACCATTCCAGGTTTTAGTTTTGTGGATTCCAGTGGTAATTACTCTGGTCTGGATGTGGATATTTGCAAAGCCGTCGCTGCTGCCGTGTTTGGCGATGCCAATGCGGTTGAGTATCGCAACCTGGATTCCACCGAGCGCTTTACGGCCCTGCGCGGGGGGGAAGTGGATATGCTCTCCCGTAATACCACCTGGACCCTCAGCCGAGATGCTGCCGGGGGCAATGCGATGGAGTTTGCACCCACCACCTTCTTCGATGCCCAAGGGATGATGGTGCGGGCCGACAGTGGCATTACTCGCCTGGAAGATATGGATGGTCGCTCTATTTGCGTGGAAACGGGCACCACCACCGAGTTGAATTTAACCTCCCGCATGACGGAGTTAGGGGTGACCTATACGGACGTGAAATTCCAGGATGGGACCGAGGCGGTGCAAGCCTACCTGAGTGGTCGCTGTGATGGTTTTACCTCGGATAAATCCCAACTCTTTGCCCGTCGGACCCAATTCCCTAATCCAGAGGAGCATATTTTGCTTGATGTCACGATGTCGAAGGAGCCGCTGGGACCCGTGACGATGAACAACGATTCCCAGTGGTTTGATGTGGTGAAGTGGGTCACTTTCGGCCTGATTCAGGCGGAGGAATTTGAGATTACCCAGGCCAATGTGGATCAGGTGGCCCAAACCACAACCAATAAAGATATTCGTTCCTTCCTGGGGGTTGAGGGTGATTTCGGCCCCCAATTGGGGATTGAGCGGGATTTCATGCTCAAGGCAATTCAGGCTGTGGGGAACTACGGGGAAATTTACGATCGCAATATTGGGGAAGGGATTCCCCGTGGGCTGAATAAGCTGTGGACTGATGGCGGCTTAATGTATTCGCCGCCGTTTCGTTAAGTGCCCGATCCCCCCCGTGAGTAGCAAGTTTCAGTAGATTACACACTAAACATGGGATAGCCCTCTTGGTTGTCTCCGGGGCAGGCAGGATGCAGGCAGGCAGAATGCCTACCCCACTGACTAATGTTCGATCGACTGAGTTTCCCCAGCCCATGTCATCCTCCCCTGATGCCCCAATTCCGATCTGGCGCGACGATCGCTTCTGGAAGGCCGTGTTTCAGATTGCCATCCTGGCGGGGGTGATTGGGTTATTGAGTGTGTTCTTTAGTAACCTCAATGACAACCTGAACCGCACGGGCTTGCAGTTTAGCTTTGACTTCCTGGAGAAGTCCGCCAGCTTTAGCATTGGGGAAACTCCCATCCCCTACAGCCCTAGCGACTCCTATCTCAGGGCGATCGCAGTGGGCGTTCTGAATACGCTGCGGGTGGTCTTGGTGGGGTTTGTGCTGACAACCCTGTTGGGGATTTTGGCGGGGGTAGCCAGCTTTTCCGACAACTGGCTATTACGAAAACTGAGTTTGCTGTATGTGGAAGTGGTGCGCAACACGCCGCTACTACTGCAATTAATATTTTGGTACTTTCCCGTTTTCCTCAGTTTGCCGCCGCCCCAAACCCCTGTGCAACTGCCGGGACCGATTTTCATGAGCAAGACAGGGATTTACCTGCCCTGGCCGACGATCGCACCCGCCTTTTGGCTGTGGTTAGTGGCCCTGATCGGGGGGGCGATCGCGGCGATCGCGCTTTGGCAGTGGCGTGTCAAACGCCAAGTAGAACGGGCTGAGTCGGGGCTGCCGCAACTGGTGGGGTTGATCCTCTTGGGCATCATCGGCTTGGGGATTGTCACGATCGGCTTCAATTGGCAGGTGCCCCAATCCCCCACCCCTGGGCGCTTTACGGGCGGGCTGCGGCTGTCGTTGGAATATACCGCCCTTCTGGTGGGCCTCGTGGTCTATACCGGGGCCTTTATTGCTGAGATTGTGCGGGCGGGCATTCAGGCGGTCTCGCGGGGGCAGTGGGAAGCGGCGAGATCGCTGGGCTTGTCCTCTGGGCAAGTGATGCAGTTGGTGGTCTTTCCCCAGGCCCTACGGGTGATTATTCCACCCCTAAACAGCCAGTATATGAACCTGGCGAAGAACTCCAGTTTGGCCCTCGCGATCGGCTACCCCGATCTGTTTTCCGTTGCCAGCACCAGCTTGAATCAAACGGGACGCCCCCTGGAAATGTTCATTATTCTCATGTCGCTCTATTTAACGCTGAACCTGATGATTTCGCTCGTGATGAACCAGCTTAACCGCATGGTACAGGTGAAGGAGCGCTAACCTATGACATCCTCGCTGTCTACGGCTAGTCCCCCCGAAGTTCGCCGCCGCCCCCGCCGCTGGCTACAAAAAAATCTGTTTAATAGCTGGCTGAACGGCCTGATTACGATTGCCCTTGGGGGGGTGCTCCTGTGGGCCGGGGTTGAAT
Source organism: Coleofasciculaceae cyanobacterium bin_20 (assembly GCA_037445115.1). GTDB lineage: Bacteria > Cyanobacteriota > Cyanobacteriia > B231 > B231 > Trichothermofontia. The sequence continues at coordinate 2,826 of JBBILC010000003.1, read as the reverse complement.
TTCTGACCTGGGCGATCGTTGAAGCTGACTGGCGCGTGATTCCTGCTAACCTGCCCCTTTACTTTGTGGGGCGCTATCCCGCCGACCAGTACTGGCGGTTATGGCTGATGCTGGCCATCATTGGGGCGTTATCGGGCCTCACCTGGGGGGTCCTGGCGCAACGGGTCGTGCGATTGTTCACGGTGCCGGTGTTGGTGGGTCTCAGCTTAGGGGGCCTTGGGATGATGCTCATCCCCACACCGCCGATCTACCGATTGTTTGGGTTAGGCATCACCCTGGTGAGTGTGTTCAGCGCTTGGGGCGGGCGACAATTGGCACGGCAGTTCAGTCAGCTTGGGCAATGGCTGTCCTTGCTGTGGGCCGTCACCTTTCTGGTCGCGTTTTGGTTGATTCGCGGCGGGTTGGGCCTGAAGGTGGTTTCCAGCAATGATTGGGGGGGCCTGCTGCTGACGGTCCTGATGTCCGTGGCCAGTATTTTGCTGTGCTTCCCCCTGGGGGTGTTGCTGGCCTTGGGCCGCCAAAGTAGCCTGCCCGTTGTCCGGGGACTATCAATGGCCTATATCGAACTGGTGCGGGGGGTGCCCCTGATTTCGATTTTGTTTATGGGGCAGGTGATGATTCCCCTGTTTTTGCCGGAGGGTGTTCGGCCCGATCGCGTGGCACGGGCGATCCTGGGGTTAACCCTCTTCAGTGCGGCCTATCTGGCGGAAAATGTGCGGGGGGGGCTTCAGGCAATTCCCCGTGGGCAATGGGAAGCAGCGAATGCCCTGGGATTCAATGCGCCGTTGACCGTGGGCCTGATTGTGCTGCCCCAGGCAATTAAAATCTCGATTCCGGCGATCGTAGGCCAGTTCATTGGCTTATTCCAGGATACGACCCTGTTGTCGATCGTGGGGCTGTTGGAGCTACTGGGAATCAGTCGGGCGATTTTGGCTAACCCAGAATTTTTGGGGAAATACGGTGAAACCTATCTGTTTATTGGGGTGATTTACTGGGGGTTCTGTTATGCCATGTCGATCGGCAGTCGTCGGTTGGAGCAACAACTCAATACTGGACAGCGCTAGGGCCAGTCGAGTGTAATAGTGGACACAGCTATCTAAACTCGATTTGTCTGCGGTGTTGCTGAGCGATCGTTGGTAGAAAGGATTCACGAGAGACCAAGCCATGACCCAATCACAAACGGAAATGATTCAGGACGCTGGCGACGCTGGCATTGAAACCCGTCCCATGATCGTTGCCCAAGACGTTCAAAAATGGTATGACAATCACTTCCATGCCTTGCGTGGGGTCAGCTTGACGGTGAATAAAGGCGAAGTTGTGGTGATTATGGGGCCGTCAGGGTCAGGCAAGTCTACCTTTATCCGCACCTTCAATGCTCTGGAGTCTTACCAAAAGGGTCGTATTGAGGTGGATGGCATTCACCTCTGCCATGATTTGAAAAATATTGCCGAAATCCGCCGGGAAGTGGGTATGGTTTTCCAGCAGTTTAATCTGTTCCCCCACCTGACGGTGCTGAAGAATGTCACCCTGGCTCCCATCTGGGTGCGGCGCTGGCCCAAGGCGAAGGCCGAGGAAGTGGCGATGCGGTTGTTGGAGCGGGTTGGGATTCTGGAGCAGGCCCACAAGTATCCCGGTCAACTGTCGGGCGGACAACAGCAGCGGGTGGCGATCGCCCGTGCCCTGGCGATGCAGCCCAAAATCATGTTGTTTGATGAACCGACCTCGGCCCTCGACCCGGAAATGGTACGGGAGGTGTTGGATGTGATGCTCTCCCTGGCGCGATCGGGCATGACGATGGTGGTGGTGACCCATGAGGTAGGTTTTGCGCGGGAAGTGGCCGATCGGGTTGTGTTGATGGCGGATGGCCTACTGGTGGAAGCGGCAACACCGGAAGACTTTTTTAATCGTCCCCAGGAAGATCGCACGAAAAAGTTTCTGTCCCAAATTCTTTAGGATTTACATCAGGGGGTATGTGGCAAGTCCTGATAGGAAACCGCTATCTCCGGACTCCCCACAACGGAAGTTTCTCGACTAAGTGCAAGATGGGATGAGTCCTAAATATGACAACGATCGCCCTGAGCCGGACTACGAGGCTTTAATGGATAGTGCTGGCAAAAATAACTTTAGGCCGCCTAACCCCGGCTTTAGGGGCGGCCCCCGCCGCATTGACTTCGTGAACGATTATTGCAACTCCCCCCATTCCATGCCGTTTGTTGCTGTCATGGAAAGTACGGATTTGACCACAGACACAAATCTTGTGGGATAGCCGTCTCGGCTGTCAGTGTCGCTGGGATAGCCGTCTGAGTCTATCGCAGACGTGGTGGTCAGGGATTAGCCATTGGGAGGGCGCATGAACTTGTTTCGTTGGCAGTGGCCGGTTGGGTTGGGGCGATTCACCAGCCAATATCGCACCGTTTCCCCCTTCCTGCTGCTCCTGCTGGGCATTACCCTAATAGAACTGGGCAAAATGCTGCCCGTCCGAGCCGACAAACAAGCCCCCTTGGCCCCTATGCTGCTGAGTCAGGGGCGACCCACCCTGGAACGTCAGGGAAATCGGATTACCCTCAATGGCCGCACCCACAGCATCCCCTGGGGCCAATGGCGATCGCCCAATGGCGGTGATGCCCGGTTGGGAATCAGTGATGCCGGATTAATGCAACTCTTTGGGGTAGACCTGCTGGATACCAACAACCCCAGTCAACAGCCCGTGCAGTGGTTCTCGGAGCCGCAAACAACCCCTCGGATTCTGGCCACCTTCCTCACCCCCCAGTATCGCTATTTAGACATCACCGATTGGGTACAAGCCAGCCAGTGGCGGATCGCAGT
>JBBILC010000002.1:85454-95550 GCA_037445115.1 Coleofasciculaceae cyanobacterium bin_20 | reverse complement strand
TGGGAGTATGTTGCACACTGTTCGTAGTCACGACTTTAGTCGTTGCAGGCTGAAGTTCGCACTACAAACCTTGGGAGTATGTTGCACACTGTTCGTAGTCACGACTTTAGTCGTTGCAGGCTGAAGTTCGCACTACAAACCTTGGGAGTATGTTGCACACTGTTCGTAGTCACGACTTTAGTCGTTGCAGGCTGAAGCCCGCACTACAAACCTTGCAGACATACAACAGAAGTTTCCTGGGGGCGAAGCGATTCGCTCCTGGGATATTAATGCGTTATGAAAATGTTAATGCGTTAGGAAGATGAATGGTTCAGAGCGGGCAAAATCTGACGGTGAGCGACGGGTCGTGCGGTGAGCATTGGCTAGGCTTAGGGATCGCGGTCGGCTTACTGGCGGCATGGCTGCTGAGTTTCGGTATCCTGGCGCATTATCACCCACACCTGTGGTCAGGGCTTGGCATGGGGGTCGCGATCGTCCTGCGAACCCTCCTCCAAACGGGGCTATTTATTGTTGCCCACGATGCTATGCATCAGAGCCTCTTGCCCCAACATCTGCGTCTGAATCATGCCCTGGGTGCGATCGCCCTATTTAGCTACGCGGGCCTTGATTACCCATATTGTCGTCACCATCATTTTCGGCACCATCAAAACCCAGGGCAAACCCAGGATCAGGACAGTCGCGGCCAAGGTCGGGGGCCTGCGATCTGGTACTACCAGTTCCTCACGAATTATCTGGATACCAGGCAAATGCTACGGTGTTGCCTCGTCGTTCTTATCTTGTTGAGTTTCTCCTATCTGTGTGACCGCAATCTTCAGGAAAGTTGCCTCAAGGTTTTGTGTTTTTATCTGTTACCCCTATTCCTAAGTTCTCTTCAACTCTTTATTTTTGGGACGTATCTACCCCATCGTAAGATAGCGGGTGAACCCAGAAATATACACCATAGCCGTAGCTTAGCCTATCCGCCGTGGTTATCCTTTCTGGCGTGTTATCACTTTGGCTACCATTGGGAACACCACGAATATTCCCATTTACCCTGGTACGAACTTCCCAAGATCCATCAACAGCTTCTCAAGGGGAGAGAACCTGCACAGTAGTCGATCGCTAGGGCGATCCTAGTGATCCTTCGAGTGGGCTTTACAGCACTTCCATATTTAGTGAGATACAGACAAGGGGCTTAAGCCCCTTGTTTACAAGGCTTGACAGTACTTCATTAGGGAGGGAACGGCTGTATCCGATCATCCTAGTTTTTTCCATAGCTTTTGCTACCGTTTTCACAACATCACTCGCATTCTCTAGATACTGCCTAGAAATAATGCAATTTTTTCCATAGAGAAAGCGATCTTATTGTCGCAAGTGTTTTATAATACTAAAGTCGTTCATCCGGTTTCCTAATCATTGGGAATTAATGCTGGTTTGTATTGCAGGCCGGATTTATTTTTAATGTTCTTAAGATGCCTTTAGAAAGTTTATCTTGGTCAGATCAAGAGGAGCAAATTGCCCGCCAAGTGTTTGAGCTAGCCTATCGTCGAGAACTGAGTGCCACCTTGGCCTATGTCCGTCAAGTTGCGGCGACGATCGATAGTCCCGACGCCCTTTGGCAACTTCATGATTTCCTCAGCGCCAAACGCCATGAGATGGATGGTAAATATGATGCGCGATCGTCGATGCTCATCTTTGTTTTTGCCGATCTGATAAAAAATGGCTGGATTTCCTTGGAAGAACTGCAAGGTTTGGATAAGGAAAAGTTGACTAGAATTGCAGCTTTAACGCGTATATAGCTCACGATCGAGGCTGACTGCGGGCGAATGACGCTATAGTGGTAGTCACGCTCATTAGGACATTTCAAAGGCTGTGATCAACAAGGGGCTTAAGCCCCTTGTCCTAACCTGAATGACGATGGCTATAGGAGGCTGCCGTAATTGAGCCGTTGGTAGCGCCAGGAGCCGTCAAACAGAGGGGCGCAGGACGGTCCTACGGGGGGGTGTCGCACCAGTTCCGTCGCATTATCCCCGTGACGAGCAGGCGGCTGAGCACTCCCTTGCCATGCTGGCTCTAGCTTCTAGCACAGTGTGATTATCGTGTTAAAACCCGCTCTAGGGTTTGCGGTAATTCCACCGTAAAGCACGTCATCCCCGCTTCACTTTCCGCCCAAATCCGGCCCCCCAGTTGCTTGACCCGCTGTTCCACAAGGGCCAGCCCTAAGCCTGTCCCTCCATACTTCCAGGGATCGGCGCTGGGCACACGGTAAAACTTTTCAAATAGATGGGGCAACTCTTCCGGGGGAATGGTAATGCCGGAATTACTGACCGTAAGATACACCTGGGCCGCCTGGGCCGCCAGTTGGACGCGGATGACTTGTCCGGGGGGGGTATATTTGCAGGCGTTATTGAGCAGTTCCTTGAGGATATGTTCCAGGTAGATACGATCGGTCGTGATCAAGGGCAGCGTTGGTTCGATGTCAATAAAGAGGCGTTGATTCTGGCTACGAATGCGATCGTCAAATAGCTCCAGCACACAGGGTAGCCAGGTGTGCAAATCGAGGACGGTCAGTTCTAAGGAAACCCGACCCGCCTCTAGGCGGGAGAGGTCCAACAGATCGTTCACCAGGTTGAGTTCCTCTTGATATTGATGGCGCAGGATTTGGAGATAGCTGATCGCCCGACTCGGCGTCAAGCGCAGGTTAACCTCCGCGTTTTCTTGGAATAGGTTGGGTTGGGCGAGGAACAACTCCAACATTTGAATTGCATTGTTCATATTCGACAGGGGCGTCCGCAATTCATGGGAAATTGTACTGAGAAAATCGTCCTTGAGCCGATTCAGGCGGCCTAATTCCTCTACCTGACCCTGGGCGGCGACATAGAGCCGTGCCTGTCGAATGCCGATCGCGCAGTGGTTAGCCACCTGTTGCACCAATCGAATTTCCGAGTCGCTAAAAATATGGGACTGGCGTTTGAATAACCAGAGATCGCCGATCACCCCCTGATCATCCACGATCGGACAAGCCAGAATCGCATACTGGCGGCGAACCGGCCGTACCATCCACGATGCAATAAAACAAAAGTGGCAGTACTCACCCCGTAGAAGTTGGTTATACACCGCTGCATCAATCCCCTCGGCTAAGGGAATCGAGGTCCCTTGGGCCGGTGGCAAGTTCTGGGTGTACTCATGGCGGATCGTCGAGACCGTGTGTTCGGTGTTGTAGATCCCTGTATCACAACAGGCGAGGTTGAGGCCCAGGGCCAATTCCTGGACGGCAGCTTGCAGGATTTGCTCCTCGTCGATCGACCCCCGCACCTTATCCGTAATGCGTTGCAGGAGGGCCTCAAAGTGGAGCATCTGCTCTAATTGGGCCGTGCGTTCCTGAACTTGTTGCTCTAGGCTCTGGTTCAGTTGTTGGACAGTTTGATAGAGTTCGGCTTGCTGAATAGCAATGCTAATTTGTCCCACCAGTTGCAGCAGGAGCGCCATACCGATCTCCGGCCACGATCGCGGCGCGTGACAAGCATGGGCTACCAATACCCCCCACAGGGCGTCGCCACGCCGGATGGGCACCATCAGCATGGCCCCAATCTGGAAAAATTCCAGGAAGTCTTGGGTTGCTGGCGGCAGGTCCAACGCTTGAAGATCGGCCACGGGGTAAGGGAACCCGGCTTGGAGGTCAGCCAGTACGGACGCCGATTGGAGCCACGGGTCCCGCAGCAGCCACCCTAGCATCGACAGACACCCCGCACTCACGGCTTCCGCCCGTACTGTCGCGTCATACCCCGTTCGCACCGTGCCGCCCTCGGTAGAGGGTCCTGGCCAAGGAGCGGCATCGATATCACTGACGGGATGGAGTTGATAAACCAACACCCGATCGACCTGGAGGAATTGGTGAACTTCTACCACCGCCGTATTCAGGATCTGATCTAACTCCAGGGATTGATGGATATGCTGGGTCATCCGGCGCATCAGGTATTCCTGCTCGCTCTGGTAACGCAGGGTCGCTTCCGCTTGCTTCTGTTGGGTGATATCGCGAACAATACCTGTCATTTGCGGCGGCCCATCCCGCTCGGTCGTAAAAACCGTTGCCCACAGAGCCACCCAGCGTTCCTCGCGGTCGGGCAGTTGTAGGCGGTATTCCAAATGGCAAGGAGTCTGCTGGTCAAAGCTGGCGGCGATCGCCTGGGTGACCCGATCGCGATCGTCGGCATGAATGCGCTCCCAAAGGGCTGCCTGATCAATGTGGTCATCGGTTGCGGTCAAGCCGTAGATAGCTTGGGTCCGTTCTGACCCGGTTAGCCAGGGAGCATCGGGCGCTAGCCATTCCCAGGTGCCCAGTGCTGCTGCCTCCAGAGCCAGACGTAACCGTAGTTCCTGGCTACGCAGGTGTTGTTCCGCTGTCCGTCGCTCCGTAATATCCGAAAAGGAGACAACGCTGGCCTGGGGCGTTTGGCCATCGGCCTGGAAAATCGGTTGGGCGTTGACCAACAACCACCGCAGGTGACCATCGGGTCGATAAACCCCCATGATCACGTGGGACTGGGGTTGACCCGTGCGCAGGGCGACCACCAACGGGTAATCCTGGGCTAAAAAGGGAGAGCCGTCCTCATGAATGGTCCACCAGATCAGCTCAGTTGCGGTTTTGCCCAGGATCTGGTCTTGGGTCAATCCCAAAATCTTTTCAGCAGCCGTATTACAGGCAATGATTTTGCCATCGGCCTGTTGCAGAATAATCCCCTCGCTAATCGCTTCAACCACCGAACGGTAGCGGGCCTCACTTTCCCGCAAGCGCCTTTCCGATTGCTTGAGCGTCGTCACATCTTCAATCAAGACATAGAAGCCGAGAACCCGGCCATCGGCATGGCGGTGGGGCACATAACTGATGTGGACATCATGTGCTTGTTGGTGACCATCTGGCAGGATCGCGTCAAAGTCCACGGGTTGACCCCGGAGGACAGTGTGGATTTGGGCTTGGACTTGGCGATAGTAGGGGTTTTTGAGGATGGTGCGCATCTGACGCCCCACAATGTGGTCACGATCGCGGCCAAACCAATTGGCATACTGCTGATTCACAAACTGGTAGCGTTGTTGGGCATCCACATAGGCAATCAGGCAGGGCACGGAATCCGTAATCAGACGAATTTGGGCTTCCCTCGCCTGAAGGGTCGCCTCGGCTTGTTTGCGATCGCTAATATCAAAGGCAATCCCCAGGGTTGCGGTTTGACCGGCCAACTCAATGGGCCGATCGCTGAAGGCCAGCCAACGCTCTTCACCCGATTGAGTCAGGATTTTGACCTCGATTTGTGGCGGAAGGGGGGCAAGCTGGGTTGAGGGGGAAGCCCCAGCCCAAGAGGGGTGAACTGAATCGGAGCCGGATGGGTGAGGGGCGAAGGTTCGCTCCCTCTCCCAAAAGGACTGCCGGAAATCGGGGTGGATAAGGGTATCCAGGGACAGGTTGAGGAGTTGCTCACGCTCGTAGCCCGTGATGACCGTGGCACTGGAGTTCACATAGAGGATATCCGTATCCTGGAAAATCAGGACCGCTGCGGGTAGGGCCTCGGTCAAGGTGCGGAATTGTTTTTCACTATCGCGCAGGCTTTTCTCGGCGAGCTTGCGATCGTGGATATCCTGAACCGTACCGAAGACGAGCAGAGGTTGGTTAGTCTCAGGCATGACCATCAAGGTTTGGCAACTGTGCAGCCAGCGCCATTCCCCATCCGATCGCAAAAATCGAAATTCGGTTTCCAGGGGCGTGTCCTGGCCGGAAGTGATTAACTGTTGCAGCGTTGCGACCACGCGATCACGATCCGCCGGGTGAACCCAGTCCAGTAGCTCGGTCGCCGCCAACGCCTGAAGCTCCTCCGGCAAATACCCCATTAATTCCGTGATCCGGGCATTGATATAGGTGATTTGCGGGGTGGACAGATCATAGAGATAGAGAATATCGGGTGAAATATCCAGGATTTGCTGATTAAGCTGCTGGCTCGCTTGTAATTCCTCCTCTACCTGTTTGCGATCGCTGATATCCACCAGCACGCCGCGCAATTTCACGGGTTGCTGTTGCGCCTTCACCACGGTCACAAAATCGCGAATCCAGATCACCGCTCCCGTCGCCGTCAGCATCCGATACTCAAAGTGAAAATCATCCTGCACCTGGCTAAGGGAAAAACAAGTCGTCACCGCTACCTCGCGATCGTCGGGGTGAATGCTTTTTTGCCATAGGCTGGCATCCGCTAGCCACTGGTCTGGGGTATAGCCCAGAATTTTTTCGAGTTTCTGACTGACAAAGGTAAAGCGCTCACTGAGGAGGTCAAATTCCCACACAATGCCATCCAGCGAATGCAACAAATCTTCGTAGCGTTGTTGGGCCTCGCGGACGCTTGTCTCGGCGACTAGGGCGGTGGCAGCGGCGGAGCGGGGGGACCTCTCCTCTACACCAAGTGGCGCGGCGATCGTTTGTAATTGCCACAACTGATGCCCTGGGACGAAATCGTCATGCACGGTCGGTCGCACGTACCAAAGGCTACCGTCTTGCCGGTATAGGGCCAATGGCATTGGGGGATTGGGGGCGATCGCAGACGATAACGGCTGATCAGCATAGGCTTCCAGGGCAGTTCCTAGAGGCGGGGGCGGGGGATACGCCGGAGGCGACATCCCACCAGTGGACAGCCCATTAGGATGCTGCACCAGGGCTGATAAACGCCGATTACACAGGTCCGCCGGGGCATAGCCCAACCCAACCCCAGCCGCTTGATTCGCCGCCACAATTTCCTGCCCCGCCGTCTGCACCAGTAATAACCCGTCCGATGCCAACTCAAATAGGGTCTGCGCCTGGGCATCCATTAATCCCGACGACGCTGACTGATCCCGACTCGCGGGGGAAGGGGTATGGCTGGCCTTGGGCATCACAACCAACACCTCGCGATCGACCAACCCGTTTGTGTTACCCAGTCAGCAGGCGTGAGGGTAATGGCGACAGCATTCCGACTAGGGGGGAGGGGAACAGTCATCACCAATCCTGGTTATCCATCCATCCATGTTGATCCTACGCATAGCGGCACGATTTCCCTGACCAAGGTGAAAAAACGTCAAGAAGGATACCGAAAAAGCCTAGCGAAATTGTCCTATAGGCAGGTCACTCTCATTGTCTTCAGTCTTAGAATTCCCCTCCCGCTAATCGAAATCGCCTAAAAACTTGAAACATCTCGCGAATCTTCATGTAACTGGCGGTGCCGGTAAAGAAAAATGAAGGGTCTGGCCATTACCTTAGCTCAATGAGCCGTTAATCCTTGATGGTCTAGTCAACCTAATAGTCTGTCATGTCTAAAATGACGGGTTGTAGGTTGGCGTCGAGCTTGCGAGACCCAACACGATCCCGAACTTTGTTGGGTCGCACTGCGTTTGACCCAACCTACCCAATCAACCTTGACAGACGACTAGTCAAAAAAACGACTTAAAAAACTCCCCACTAGGGATGGCTCCGGAGGAAGCGTGATACCGAGGCTACAACCACAACGATGATTTCGTTGCCGCCAAGGGGGTAAAACCGGGAGGATTAGCCCCCAGATGCCCTATGCCAAAGGGGTTGAGCAGGAGGAGGGTTCCACCGGCATTGGCAAAGTACCATAACGAACCCCTCGATAGATCAACCTGTGGGTTAGCTCTGGGCGTCGGGGCACATGGGTTGGTAGGGGGATCATCACTGCGGCCCCCCGATAGGTCCCCACGACTACCTGGGACGATGGGGGTAGGGCTGTGACGGTGGGTTCGTAGGGAATACCGCGATAGGTAAAAGACATGGGAAACACCTCATTGAGTGGTCAATTCTGGATGGCTTAATCATCGCCAATTGCCTGGGACTAGGCAGTGAGGGGGGAGGACGATCGCCGTGATGGTGGCGGAACTAACGGGTGAGAGTGGGCTTACCCACGTGTGATGGCGGCGCAAAGTGCACGTGATGCCGATCAAGGCTAGGACTATCAGGGGAGGGATCTCGCACGCATCCTTCCGGTTATAGTGAGTGAGGGAATACGGGAGTGAATTATGCGGATTTTGTTTGTTGCAGCCGAAGCTTCCCCGATCGCGAAGGTGGGGGGGATGGGTGATGTCGTTGGCTCACTACCCAAGGTGCTGCGGGCGATGGGGCATGATGTCCGCATTTTCCTGCCCTACTACGGCTTTTTACCCGACAAGTTAGAAGTGCCGGGGGAACCCATCTGGGGCGGGGTGGTCATGTCCCAGGGCTTTGCGGTCTACGAAACCCGGCTTCCCAATACGGATGTGCCGCTCTATCTGCTGGGGCATACGACATTTTTGCCGCGCCGGATTTACTACGGTGAGGATGAGGAGTGGCGGTTTACCTTTTTTGCCAATGCCGCAGCGGAATTTGCCTGGAACTACTGGAAACCCCACATTATCCATTGCCATGATTGGCACACGGGCATGATTCCGGTTTGGATGCACCAAACCCCGGATATTGGCACCGTATTTACGATTCATAATTTGGCGTATCAAGGACCCGGACGCGGCAAATTAGAAAAGATGACCTGGTGTCCTTGGTATATGCAGGGACATAACTCAATGGCCGCTGCCGTCCAATTTGCCGATCGCGTGAATACGGTTTCACCCACCTATGCCCAGCAGATTCAAACCGCAGCCTATGGGGAACGTTTAGAGGGATTGTTGTCTTTTATTAGTGGTAAATTATCCGGCATTATCAATGGTATTGATACTGAGCAATATAACCCTGCGACCGATCGCCACATTGCAAAAACATTTACCGCACAAACCCTCAACGATCGCCTTGCTAATAAGGTAGCCCTTCAGGAGGAAGTGGGCCTAGAAATTAATTCCCAAGTCTTTCTCATGGGTATGGTGGCCCGGTTAGTGGAGCAAAAGGGTCTGGATTTGTTGTTCCAGATTATCGATCGCTTTCTCTCCTATACCGACGCCCAATTTATCCTGTTGGGGACGGGTGAACGCTACTACGAAAACCAGGCATGGGAATTGGCGAAGCGTTACCAGGGTCGGGTAGCAGCGTGTTTGCTCTATAACGATACCCTTTCCCGTCAAATCTATGCGGGGTCGGATGTATTTTTGATGCCTTCCCGGTTTGAACCCTGTGGCATTAGCCAAATGATTGCCCTGCGCTATGGTTGTGTTCCCGTGGTGCGGCACACGGGGGGGTTAGTCGATACGGTTTTCCACCACGAACCCGCTGCCCAGTCAGGGAATGGCTATTGTTTCGATCGCTACGAACCGCTGGACTTCTTCACCTGCATGGTTCGCGCCTGGGAAGGGTTCCGTTACAAGGATGCGTGGCGGGCACTGCAACAACGGGGCATGGCGGCCAATTACAGTTGGGATCAGTCAGCGCAGGCGTACCTGAAGCTCTACGAGGCGATCGTGCAGGACAATCCGGACATTGCCGCGTCGGTAGCCGCCCTCCAGGCCAGTGAAGCCACCGTGGCCACGCCCCCAGAACCCGCCACCAACGAGTCCCGCCCGATGGCGGAAGCTGAGTCCGCCGCGATCGTCACAGCCCCATCAGCGGCCCCTGTTCCAGAAGCCTCGTCAGAAACTGACGCGGCGATCGCAGCGGCAATTCCCCCAGAGCCTGCTGCCGAGGGGGGACCCCCCGCCGTCGAACCAGAAGCCACACCTGTGATGATGGCGGAAGTCCCGCCTAGCCCGATAGCTGACATTGCTGAGGATGAGACAGGACAAGATGAGGCTCCCCGCCCCGCAGCGTCGGTGATGCTGGCTGAGACACCCCCGTCCGCCGAGGATCAGGGCATCCCAACCGCCGAGGAACCGATGCCCGATCAGGACACCCCAGCGATCGTGGAGCCAGCCCAAGCCGAGGATCATGGCCCCCAGGATGGGGCAGTGGTGCTAACAGCGGCTGAGGAGCGGGGGGCTGAGGCGGTTGAGGCCGAACCAACAGCGGCGGTGGCAACACAACCTGAAGACCAGGACGCCCTACCGACTGAAGAGACGGCGGCAGAAATCGCAGCGATCGCGGCAGCCCCCTCCCCCCTGGTGACTGGAGTTGTCCCTGAGGCAGCGGCAGCCACCCCCACGGTACCCCCCCCAACGATCGGTGAACCGACCA
>JBBILC010000002.1:66760-85444 GCA_037445115.1 Coleofasciculaceae cyanobacterium bin_20 | reverse complement strand
CCCCCGTTATGCCTGGGACAGATGAGAGCTTGCCGACGGCAGAACCCGTTGTCGGCGAGGCAGATGCCACTGGGACTGCGGACGGCCCTCCCCCCACGGCGGCATCAACCCCGATCGCCGACTCCCCGGGGGGTGTGGCGGAAGCGATTCCGGATGCGGTTACGCCCCCCACAGACACCGCCCCCGCACTGACGGCAACCCCAGCCGTCGAAGTACCTGCGGTTGGGCAAAGTGAAGTGCAAACCGAAGCGCAAACCGAAGCGCAAACCGAAGCGGTTCCACCCATAGAATCAGCCTTGACCGCGATCGCGGCAGAGGCCCCAACGACAGAGGCGCTCGCCGCCCCAATTGCAGATGAACCAACCGGGGACGAATCCGCTCCCACCGCGTTGGCGAGTCCCCCTGGGGAAGATTCTTCACCGGTGGCGGCTGAGCTAACCTCGCCAGCAGCCGTTCCCCCACCAGAGACAAACACCCTAGCCGCGATCGCCGCCCCGCCATCCCCGGTAACAGCCACGACCGTATTGTCTACCCCCGAACCCACCCCACCCGCCGCCCCCCCGCCCAGCGAGGAGGCATTGTCCATTACCGATAGTGCTACTGCTGAGCGTCCCGATACCGATCGTGCCCCCACGGAGGACGAGTTGCCCACGAGCGATAGCGCCCCGGCGGATAGTGCTACTGCGGATCGCCCCACTGTGGATAGTTCTACAGTGGATAGCGCCCCGGCGGATAGTATTGGGAAAAGTGCGGCCAGTCTTGCTGAACGGCTACGGTGGTGGTGAGACCACGCATCCATGTAGATATCTAGCCTGAGATGTACGGCTCCCCTTCCTGGCAACCCGCATTAACGGACGATGGTTCGTTTACCTTTTTTTCGGCGGAATTTGGTGAACACTTCCATAGTCGGGCTGGGGCTAAACAGGAAGCCTTGCAAAAATTTGTGCAGGCTACCCAGCTCGCTTACCGCGCCCAAGCGCCGACCCTGCGCGTGCTCGATATTTGCTACGGTCTGGGTTACAACACGGCGGCAGCCCTGGAAACGATCGCCCAAGTCAATCCCACCTGCCAGGTTGAACTCTATGGCCTAGAACTGGACGCCAGTGTTCCCCGCGCCGCGATCGCGCCTGAATTGCTCTCCATTTGGTCCCCAGCGGTGCAAATCATCCTGCGGGATCTGGCCCTACACCACCACTGCCAGCGAGCCAACCTCCAGGCAACGTTGAGGTTGGGGGATGCCCGCCAAACAATTCAGTCCCTCCGCCAGCAGGGCTTTCAGGCCGATATCATCTTTCTTGATCCCTTTTCGCCCCGCCGCTGTCCCCAACTGTGGACGGTGGAATTTTGCGGTCAAGTCGCGGCTTGCCTAGCGCCGACGGGTGTGTTGGCAACCTATTCGCGCTCGGCCAGTGTGCGATCGGCCCTATTGGCGGCAGGGCTTTGCCTTGGCACCCTTCCCCCCCCAGCCCACGCCTTATCTCACCAGTGGTCGGAGGGAACGGTGGCAGCCTTCCAGCCGCATGGCTTAGTCCCCCTGTCGGCAATGGAGCAGGAACACCTACAAACCCGTGCTGCTGTCCCCTACCGCGATCCCAGTTTGGCTGATGCGGCGGCGGTTATTTTGGCCCGCCATCAGCAGGAACAGGCCCGATCGCCCCTAGCCTCGACCTCCAGTTGGCGGCGGCGGTGGCAGATCCACTGATGGGCCGATGGACCGATGGAGTAATTACCTGACGGGCCGACTGAGCATGGGTGCGACAGCCCGCTCCCCAACCCCTCTGCCTCAGGGTGAGGGGCCTAAACAACCTAATTGCACCATTACTCCCCTTCGCCTATTTTGGGAGAGGGGGCTGGGGGGTGAGGGCAATTGAACGGTCAGCAAACTCTATTTGGCAAGGGCAAACTGTTTGATCAGGTACGGGGCAATCTCCGGAGGCGCTAAAATTTGCTGTGCTGCCCCGAGGGCGATCGCCTCCTTGGGCATCCCAAATACAATACAACTGGCCTCATCCTGGGCGATCGTCAGGCCCCCGGCCTGGGCCACCGCCTGCATCCCAGCGGCTCCATCCCGGCCCATCCCGGTCAATAACACAGCGATCGCGGCTCGCCGATAGTAGGCAGCGACCGACTGAAATAGGACCGTGACGGAGGGACAATGGCCATCGACCGGTTGGGTGGAACCTAGTTGTAAATACCCCTGAGGACTCAGTTGCAAATGGTGGCGTTCCGGCGCAAAGTAAACCCCACCCGCCTGGGGGAGCGTTCCCTCTTGGGCAATGGTGATCGACAGGGCGCAACTCGATTGCAACCAATCCACCAGCCCTTGCAAAAAGCCTTCGCTGATGTGCTGCACACACACGATCGGCACTGGAAAACTGGCTGGCAAGTGGTGCAAAATTTGCTGCAAGGTTTGTGGCCCCCCGGTCGAAGCCCCGATCGCCACAATGCGCGGTGCCCGAATATCCAGCATGGGTGAGGCTGGGGTTGAGATCGGCGACACCACCGACCCGCTACCCCTTGACACTTGCTGAACGCTGGTTCCTGACCGTTTTCCCGCTGTAGACGAGGAGGACTGGGCTAGACGGGTGGGCGATCGTCGGGTAAAGACCGTTACCCCCGCTAGTACCTTGATGCGATTGATTAAGTCCTGCCCTAGTTGTTCGTATTCCGTTGCCAGCCCGGTCGTGGGTTTGGGGAAAACATCCAACGCCCCCGCCTCCAACAAGGGGAAGATATTGTGGGTATCTTCTGCCTTGACCGACGCGCTAACGACCAGAATGGGACAGGGAGCCTCCGCCATAATCCGGCGAGTCAACTCGAGGCCATTCATCTTGGGCATATGAAAATCAGTACAAATGACCTGTGGCTTCACCTTGGGGATAAGCTCCAGCGCCTCCATGCCATTACGGGCTACGCCCACAACGGTCAAATCTGGCGACGTGCTTAAAATGCGCTTGAGAATTGTCAACGCCACAGGCGAATCTTCAACCAGTAGAACCCGAATGGGCAGAGCAACCATAACGTAGCGATGACCTCAGCGTGGATTGTAATCCGTCCTTAAGCGTAAACCAGGCAAGCCTCGGTATAGGTCGGTTCTACCTCCAGCCCAGATGGAAAGCGGGTATCCTGATCGTACAGGGCTGCTTGCAGATTGACAGCGGCCACACTCGCCCCTTGCAACTTCGCCCCTTCCAGGTTAGTCCCCTGACAGTTCGCCCGATCGAGCTTGGCAGCCCAAAGATAGGCATGTTGGAGGTTGGCATCGGCCAGATTGGCATCGTATAGTTTGGCCCCATTGAGGTTCGCATTCCGGAGATCAGCCCCACTCAATTCCACTGCCGTTAGATCACTCTTACTAAGGTTGGCCTCATGCAAATCGGCTCGCAGCAAAGAGGCATGTCTAAAAGTGGCTGCGCGTAGATTCGCGTGGCTTAGGGTGGCTACCCGTAGATAGGCATAGTTGAAGTTGGCAACGGCCAAATTCGATCGCTTGAGGTTAGCCCCGCTCAGTTTGGCCCCACTGAAGTTGACCCCTTCCAGATCCGCATCACTGAGATCGACCCCATTCATATAGGCGTCATTCAGCGTCACACTATTTAAACTAGTGCCGGATAGATCCGCCCCACTTAAACGGGCACCCTCCAAATTAGCCCAGTTCAGATTGGCCTCAGTCAGATTGGCTCCCCGTAGGTTAATGCCACTCAAATTCGCGCCACACAAATTGACATGGCTGAGATCAGCCTGTCGGAGATTAACCCCCTTGAGGATGGCCCCACTGAGCCGTGCACCGCGCAAACTGGCATGGATCAACTGGGCACCAACCAGCTTCGCCTTGGTTAGATCAGCGCTGACGAGATTCGCCTGTTCCAACTTGGCATAGGTGAGATCGGAACCATACAGGCAGGCCCCATAGAAGTTGGCCCCGTGGAGCACCGTGCGGCTAAGATTGACGGAGGCAAGAAAGGCTTCGGCAAAATTCGCACCACTCAGGTTAAGGCCGCTCAGGTTCGCTCCCGCGAGGTTCACCCCGACAAAGTCTCGCTCCCCACTGGCATAACGTTGGGTTAATTCGGCAACATCCATAGGACTTTAACCTCGCAATCAGGAACGTGTAATTGTTTTGGCAACGTGGATGACGAAGAATGAAGCGCTTCAACAATTTCCTACATCACTTCCAGTAATCCCTGAATGGGGCCAGAAAGTCTTGTCCCGCACGAAAACTATACAATCAGCGATACAAATCTAAAACTCCAGTAGACTAAAAGTCGTCAGTGAGGACGGTTCCTGGCGGCGCTTGAAACAGCCAAGTCCTCGCTATACTCAGACGGCTAATGGAGCGTCACGTTTAAAACGAGAAGCCCTTGACCAGCCCAGCCCCAACGGATGAGTTCCGCTCACCCTGAGAAGCTCTCTGTCGAAGGGGCTTGGGGCCTATTTGCAACCGATCACGTTAAGGCTGACAGACCACTCACCCACATCTGAGTTGGCGATCGTCGGAGGCGATCAGCTATCTAGGGACCGTGCGGCAAGGAATGTGGCGGCAGGGCAGTGCGGTGGGAGGTGGTGTCGTAAACTGGCACGAAGGCCAAAAAATGGGGCATACCGCCCAAGAGCGGCTTGTTCTTTGCTGTTGACAGCCTAGTCCCATCATTCGTCCAGGCCGAAGGGCCAGTCTGTAAAACTTTGCGAACACCCTCTAAGATAAGTTAAAGGTTCAGGTCCAACTCAGCTTTTGCCTCCCCGCAAGAGTTGGGGGTGCTATCCACTTAAATTGAGAATTCATTTGGCAATAAGGAGACTAAAATCTATGCCGCAGCTTGAGGCAAGTGTTGACATCGACTTTCAGAGTGAGGTCTATAAACAGGCGTATAGTCGAATCAACGCGATCGTCATTGAGGGGGAAGAGGAAGCCCACGCGAACTACTTGCAATTGACGGCAATGCTGCCTGACCACCAGGAGACCCTCACCAAACTGGCAAAGATGGAAAACCGGCATAAGAAAGGGTTTGAAGCCTGTGGCCGCAACCTCAGTGTGACGCCGGATTTGGAATTTGCCCGCCAGTTTTTTGCCAACCTGCACCACAACTTCCAGGAAGCGGCAGCCCAAGGGAAGCTAGTGACCTGTCTCCTGATCCAATCCCTCATTATCGAGTGCTTCGCGATCGCAGCCTACAACATTTATATCCCTGTGGCCGATCCCTTTGCCCGCAAGATCACAGAAGGGGTGATCAAGGACGAGTACCTGCACCTGAACTTTGGTGAAGAATGGCTTAAGGCTAATTTCGAGGCATCCCGCGCGGAGTTGGAGGAGGCCAATCGCCAAAACCTGCCCCTTGTCTGGCAGATGTTGAATCAGGTCGAAACGGACGCCAAGGCCCTCGGCATGGAGAAAGATGCACTTGTCGAGGACTTTATGATTGCCTATGGAGAAGCCTTGAGCAATATCGGCTTTTCCACCCGTGACATTATGCGCATGTCAGCCTACGGCCTCCGCGCTGCCTAAACTTAGGACTATCCGGCCCGCTTAGGCTATCCATGCGTGTGGGGTAGGCATCTCGCCTGCCCATTATTTGTTCCGATCCTCGTATTCTAAATGACTGCATCCATCCCATTCCGTGGGGGAGGCATTTTGCCACCCTCCTGTGGGAGCGAGGTCTTGTCTGCCACAGTCAACGGGTTGGGTCTCGCAGCCTTGACTTCAACCTACCATCCGTCATTATTTGAGGCTTGACCCTAGACATAACACCCACGAGGCCCAGCGCGGGGATTGGCCAAACGCCGTCATCCATGTCAACATACGCTGAACTCAGCCCAATGGGATATCAGTGTAATCAGTGTAAAAGGAGTCAACGATATGGTGAGACGAGGTCGGAGCGCAGCCGGGGGGTTTCTGCGCGACTTTCGGGAATTTGCACTTAAGGGCAATGTGGTTGATTTGGCTGTGGCGGTGATTATCGGCGGAGCCTTCGGTCAGATCATCAACTCTTTTGTCGAAGATTTGGTCATGCCGGGAATTATTAACCCTTTGCTGGCCCAAACCGGGGCAGACTGGCGGGAATTGAGCATTGGCCCCGGCATCAAGATCGGCAGCTTCTTCGGGTCAGTGGTTGATTTTGTCATTATTGCCTTGGTACTCTTCCTGCTCATTCGTAGCCTGGAACGGCTCAAACGCCGCGAAGCTGCCCAAGCCGAAGCCGAACCGCCCGCCCCCGATCCCGCTGTGGTTGTCCAGGAACGTCTCGTTGATACCCTCGATCGCCTCACCAGTGTCCTCGACTCGCGACAGTAATCCGGAGCGAACCTGGCAGGAATCCGGTCTTGTGGGGTAGGTATTCTCTTGTGGGGTAGGTATTCTCTTGTGGGGTAGGCGTCCCGCCTGCCTGTGCGCTGTTGACGGGCCGGAGGCCCATCACACCAGACTGGGCGCAACGGGCTGGGGATTGACGGGAGATAGGTTGACGGGCCGGAGGCCCATCACACAAGCCTTGGTTCAACGCGCTTGGTAGATGTAGTAAGTTACCATTGGGATCACCGTCGCCGCAATCAGCAACCCAATCACCACGATCGTGGAACTCTGGGTATCGGTTTCCTCTGCCTTGGTAAACGTACTCTCTGCCTGCACCGTTTCCTGCTCCACGGGGGGGCCAGGGTCAGGTTCGCCGGAAACGACTGCAATCAGGCGATCGGCAGCCTCCGTAAAGGCCCGATTGTATTGGTTACCCTCCCGCAAGGGGATCAGAATACTTTCATTGGCCACACTCATTGCAACCTCATCGGGTAAGACCGCTTTCACCGCGTCACCGGTGCGAATTGCCACGTCATTGGTGAGGTTATCCAATAGGAGTAGGACTTGGTGGCTTTGGGCTGCGGGGGTGGGGAACCAGGTATTGAAGAGGGCATCGGTTAAAGTTGTTGCCGTTTCGCCGTAGTCAAAGCGATAGATGGTTACAAAGTGAACCTGGACGCCTTGGGTATCGGCTAGGGCTTGAAAGGCAGTGTTTAACTTGTTTTCATTGGTCCGACTGATAATATCGGCTTGGTCAATGATCCAGGGTGTGCCATCACTGGCGGGGCGGGGAATGTCGTAAATACCTGTGGCCTGGGCAGGGGCGATCGCGCCTAGCTGACTGGCAACCACCAGACAAACCAATAGCCCAAGCTGGAGCAAATGACGCCGCCAGTGCTGAAAAGAATTGCGGATAGATTGCATGGGGCTTATAGATAAATAAACATTGGTATTTGCACCATTTTGCCACCCAGTGGATACTCGCCATGCTGCTTTGGCCCCGATCGTCCGCTTTACTCCAGCAACGCGCCCAGGTCTTTGACCAACTAGCCACACTGCTAAACGCGGGAATTCCCCTGCAACGCAGCCTGGGGATGGTAAAGATCCCGGGCCAAGGGCAATGGGGCCGCCTACTCCAGCAATCTAGCCGCAGTATTGATGCCGGTGCGACCCTGGCGGAGGCGATCGCCACCAACCAACCCCAATCCTGGCTCACCCCGGCTTACTTTGATGATTGGACGCTGGGTGTCTTGCGCCTAGCCGAAACCAGTGGTGCCCTGGCGGAGGGATGTCAGCAATTGGCGATCGCGGCGCGACAGCAACAGGTGCGGCAACACCTGGAAACCGCGATCGGGCGATCGCTCTTGGCCTTAGTCATCAGTGGCTTCACCCTGGGGATAGCCCTACTCCAGTGGAGTACTGCTTTTCTCCGCCAGCCCTGGTTTTGGGTCCTAGTGCTCAGCCTGAGTCTGGGCCTCGGCTGGGGTTGGCAGCAAGCACAATCTGGCTCCCTGCGGGCCACAGTGCAACCCTATCATCGCCAATTACCGATTCTGAAGTCCCTCTGGGAAGCGCAAGCCTGTCTGTATATCAGTGAATTGGCCATGCCGTTACGGTGTGGCATCCCAATTCTGGCGGCGTTGGACTTAATGCGTCGCCATGTCCCTGATCCGGAATTGGCGAAAACCCTGACGCTCCTGATTCATGGGGTGCGATCGGGCCGTAGCTTGGGCCAGATCTTAACCGGACGTATTCCGGACCTTGCCCTGCAACTCATGCGCACGGGGGAAGAGGCGGGTGCCCTAGATGAGACGTTGGGGAAGTTGGGGGAATACGGTCAGGAAAGCTTGGAAATGACCCTGCGGCAGGTGCAGACGGTTTTGCGGCCTCTGGCGATCGTCGCGATCGGGGGTATCGTTGCTATTACGGCTATCCAGTTATTTACCCAGACGTTGCCGTCGTTGCCGGACTAGAGCAGGTGGGTGGGGGTTTGTTGTGGCAACCATCCCGGCGCTGAAGAGGTGGGGCATTTAGTCCTAACCGGTGAAGGGCGTGAGGGGATGAGGAACCCCCAAGACAGCAAGGGCACCAGGGGGTACAAGTGGGAGGGAGTACCCAGGTTAGGTAAGTTGTAGGGCGACGGCGTTGTCAATGAGGGCCAGGTTACCTTCAGCAGTCAGGGCACTAAAACGGCGAATGTAGTGCTGCACAGGCGGAGGTAAATGGGGGAATTCAAAAAGGGCGTCGCCGTCGGCAATGTCGGCCCAGAAGTAGCGCAGGTTGGGGGCGATCGCGGTTGCCTCAACCGGAGATAAACTCAACGGTGGCTCGGTCAGCAGGCGCACCATAAACCCCAAACTGCGATCGCCCATCCATTCCCGCGAATGCCGTTGCAAATGGGTCAACTCTGGTACCTGGGTGACCCGGTGGGATTCCACTTCGAGCCAGGATTGACCGTGGCGATCGCGGTGCAGGGTTAATACCCGATAGGGATGGGGATAACTGACTAGGGAGCCAGTGGTAATCTCATACATCCCCGCCTGGTGGGCAATATCCTGGATATGCAGATGCCCCGTAAACAGGAGTTGTATCCCCGCCGATCGCAGTAATTTCAGCAACACTGGAGCATTGTCCAACATATAGCGACGCCCCATCCCATGCCGTGATTGACCAGGAATATGTTCCAACACATTGTGATGGATCATGACGAAAACCAACTCATCCGGGTCCAAGGCCGCGAGGACTGACGCTAGCCACTGCAATTGGGCCGCATCCAGCCGTCCGACTTGCTTGCCTTCAGCATCAAACTGGTTAGAGTTCAGGGCAATCAGGCGTACCCCCGGCACCAGTTCACAGGTGTAGTAAAGCTGATCGGGATCGGTATAGCCACAATGGCGATAGTAGTCGGGAAAATCAGGAAGGCCAATCGCGGTCGCCGTGGCCTGCGGCGCAATCACATCATGGTTACCGGGGATGACATAGGCCGGGAAGGGTAGGCGAGCCAGGCGATCGGCCAGCCAGCGATGATTATCCGGTTCGCCGTGTTGGGTTAAATCTCCGGGTAGCAGTAGAAAATCCAGATCCAACTCGCTCAAATGGTCCAGAATCCCCTCCAGCGCTGGGATACTCACCTCCACCAGATGAAACCGACTGGGGTGATCCCAGATCGTATGGGGAAGGGCAATGTGTGGATCACTCACGATCGCGAAGCGGAATGCCACAGCCATAGGTCTTAAAATCGGGATCAACAACAATGGGGAAAAATTAACGCATTCGCAGGCAATCCCCATACACTCACCATACCCCTTAAGATCCTAAAGTTGTTTTTCAGTCGTTATTCCCCGTTTTACCTGTGGCTGCTGTTCGTGTCCGTCAACATGTCAATCCCCTAAGCCAACGCTACCAACAACCGCTCGCCATTCCCGATTGGTCAACGGTCTTCGCTGATCCCACCCGGCCCCTGTGGTTGGATATTGGGTGTGGGCGCGGCTATTTTGTCGAGCAGATGGCGCAATTGGCGCGTGATTCGCCGACGGCAACGGGCGGCGATCGCAATTTCCTGGGCGTTGAAATTCGGGAACCCCTTGTGGAGCAGGCCAATGCGCGGCGGGAAGCCCTCCAACTGACCAACTTGGCCTACCTGTTCTACAACGCTAATGTTGGACTGCGGGACCTGCTCAACTCCCTGCCGACTGGTGTGCTGGATCGGGTGTCGATCCAATTTCCTGACCCCTGGTTTAAAAAACGCCACCAGAAGCGACGTGTTGTCCAACCAGACCTAGTGGCTGCGCTGGCGGATACCCTGCCCCCCGGCGGGGAAGTTTTCCTGCAATCGGATATTGAGGCCGTAGCGCAGGAAATGGGCGATCGCTTCTTAGAACACCCCGCCTTTGCCCGCCAGGACCCCCTCTGGTTACCGGAAAATCCCCTGCCCGTGATGACGGAGCGGGAACGATCGACTCTGGCGCGGGGAGAGCCAGTGTTTCGGATGCGGCTACGACGACGGGCTAACAGGGAGGCATTGAGTAGTGGTTTATCAAGCTTGATGGTGTAGATACTGTCATAGGTTTCTATTCCAATGTGTTGATGCCGTGGTTTATGGATCGCAGCATGGCCAACCCCGCCTTTGCCCCCCATCGCCAAGCGGTGCTGGCGGGGGTCTCTAGGGAAGTGCTAGAGATCGGCTTTGGCAGCAGCATCAACCTGCCCGACTATCCCGACCTAGTGACCAAGCTCACCACCGTCGATCTCAATCCGGGGTTGAACGTGATCGCCCAGCGTCGTCTAGCCACCTCACCGCTCACCGTCGAAAACTGGGTGCTCAACCGAATTAGAGCAACTTCCTTGTTCAACTGAGAATCACTATAGTCATCGCCCCTGTGGATCTAGCCCTAGCCGTGGCCCACTATTTGGAAACTCACCAGGGAGGATGGCAGGCCCCTGAGGACTCTCCGCCGTTCGGTTGCAAGGGCCTGCAACTGGGATTCTAGCAACGACAGTAGCCCGTGATGAGAGAAGCTGCCTTCATGGTAACTGGCCAGGAAAGAATCTTAGGGCGCGATCGGGTAGGCCCCCGGCTTAACCCGCAGTTCGTGGACTTTGCCCTGGCGGTTGACTTCCACTAGTAAGGTGTTGCCAACACTACTCCCCTCAACAATCGCCTGAACTTCCGCAGCAGAGGCCACAGGTTTTCCCTCCAGCCGCTGAATAATATCCCCCGCCCGTAATCCAGCCTGGGCGGCGGGCGACGGCGTAAGGACTTGCACAATCAACACGCCGCGATCTTGCCCGATCGTCACGCCCAGATCCCCGTCCTTGTTCAATTCCTTGCGCAGTTCCGGGGTCAGATCCACCATTTGAATGCCCAGGAAGGGATGCTCCACCCGGCCCTTGTTAAACAATTGTTCGGCAATGCGCTCGGCGGTTTCGATCGGGATGGCAAAACCCAGTCCCTGGGCATTGGCACGGATGGCGGTGTTGATGCCAATCACCTCCCCGCGATCGTTGAGTAACGGTCCCCCCGAATTGCCGGGATTAATGGCGGCATCGGTTTGGATGAAGCTCACCCGTTTTTCTGGAATGCCCACCTGGGAACTCGATCGTCCGATCGCGCTAATAATCCCCGCCGTCACCGTGCTATCTAACCCCAAGGGATTGCCAATGGCGATCGCCCACTGACCGGGGGCGAGGTTATCCGATCGGCCCAGGGGAGCCACGGGCAACTCCCTAGCATCAATCCGAATAACCGCAATATCTGTGACCGGATCAACCCCAATGACCCGTCCCTCAAACTGGCGACCATCCTTCAGCGAAACCCGCACGGTTTTGGCCCCATCCACAACGTGGGCATTGGTAATGAGCCGCCCATCAGCGCTGAGGATAAACCCAGAGCCAGTCCCCTGTTCTACCCGCTCACCCGGGGGGGGCAGCATATTGCCAAAGAAGCGGCGCAGGAGCGGATCATTGAGCGCTTCGGGGAGGTCGCTGGCCATTGGCCGGGTGGCATCAATCCGGACCACGGTTGGCCCCACCCGCTCAACCGCCTCTGCAATAAAATTAGGGTTATTGCGCTCGATCACCCGCACCTCGCGTTCTGCTGGTTGGGCTATTGGCAGCGATTGTAATACGACCGGGATCGTGTGTGTGGCAGGCGTGGTTGCGGGCCAAAAGCGACTCACCCCCACCCCCACCCCGCCGCCGATCAGCAGGAGGGTTGCATAAATCCCTAGTTGTCCGATTGATCGCCCCATAGTTCCCTAGCCCAATCTGTACGGCATCATCCAGTGCTACTGTTCCCACTGTAATCAAAAAAACTTCCGGATTTGTGCCCCTTGCGTCTTAAAACTTGACCTAAAACCTTGCGAAATGTAAACCCATGCGATCGCGTTCCCATAACATCTACTTCTACTTTTGCCGCCCGTGGTTACTGGGCCTGCTGACGCTAGGCACCGTGGGGTGGGGGGCGGGCGGGGCTGCTCAACCGGCCTCACCCTGTCCACCCGCCGCCCTGGATCGGTTAAGCCTGCATCGAGTGGTACCAGGGGAGACGATCGCCAGTCTGGCCCAGCAGTATCAACTCAGGCCAGAAACCTTGCTCGGTCTGAACCCCGTTCTACGGCAGGGAGGGGCGATCGTGGGGCAGGAAATTGTCATTCCCCCCCATGATGGGGTTCGGATTGCCGTCGCACCTGGGACAACCTGGCAACAACTGGCACAAACCTATACGATCCGGGCAGATGTGTTGTTTGAAGCCAATGGCTGTGTCGCTACCCCCACCGTTGTCTTTATCCCAGGGGTCACCTGGTCAGCAGCATTGGCGACATCGGCAGGGGCAGCCGCCCGCCCGCTGGTGGCAGAGACGCAACTGTTTAGCGTCTTGACCCACTATCCCTTACCCAATCCCGCCACGGTATTGACCCCCTATGGTTGGCAGCGGTCACCAGGAACGGCAACCCCCAAATTTCAGAGTGGGGTGCAATTGCTGGCGGCTCCCGCAACCCCCATTGCAGCGGCGGGGGCAGGGACGGTTGCCTTTGCTGGCCGGGAAGCGGGCTATGGTAATCTCATCGTGATCAACCATGTCCTGGGGTTACAAACCCGCTATGCCTCCCTGGGGACGATCGCAGTGACGGCAGGCCAAGCGGTCCAGGCGGGGGAAATTCTTGGTTACTTAAGTCCACCGATCGATCTGAACGAACCGTCGGCGCTCCTGTTTGAAGTGCGTCGGAATTTGGCAGCGGGCTGGGTGGCTCAGGACCCCATGCCATACCTGGCTGAGACCGTTCGCTAGCCTCAGCATCCTGGCTCAAGTCTACACACAGTCACCCAACGATTTCTAGGGAAGGCAAATGCGATGAAGGTAGGTTTTATTGGCCTGGGGACAATGGGGGCACCGATGGCGCTCAACTTGCTCAAGGCGGGGCATACCGTAACGGTCCACAACCGTACCCGCGATCGCGAACTCGCCGTCGCTGCTGCTGGCGCGAATCGTGCCGCTTCTCCCGGTGAGGCGGCCAGAGGAGCCGAGGTGATCATTACCTGTGTCAGTGATAGTCCCGATGTGGAAGCCGTCATTCTGGGGGAAAACGGTGTGATTCATGGCGCACAACCGGGCGCGATCGTGATTGATATGTCCACGATTAGCCCGATCGTCACCCGTGCCATTGCCGCCCAATTGGCCACCCAGGGGATCAAAATGCTGGATGCGCCCGTGTCCGGTGGGTCGGAAGGGGCACAAAACGGCACACTGTCCATCATGATTGGGGGCGATGCCGAAACCGTGGCCCAAGCCCTACCCGCACTCCAGGCAATGGGCAAAACCATTACCCATGTTGGCGACCTAGGGGCCGGACAGATCACCAAGGCTATCAACCAGGTGATTGTCGCTGGCACCTATTTAGCGGTCGCAGAAGGGATGGCCCTAGGGCTGAAGGCGGGGCTGGATCTGGATCAGGTGGTGCAGGCGGTGGGCAGTGGGGCGGCAGGCTCGTGGGGGCTAACCCACCGATCGCAGAATATGATCACCAATACCTATCCCCTGGGTTTCCGAGTACGCTTGCATCACAAGGATCTGAAAATTGCCCTGGAAGCGGCGCGGGAATTGGGGGTGGTATTACCCGTAGCGGCCTATGTGGATCAAATTGAAACGGGACTCATTGCCCGTGGCTATGGCGATGAGGATGTGTCCGCGATCGCCCGCAGTATTCGGGAACAGTCAGGCATCGCGGGATAGCCTACAATTAGACCGGGTCGGTGCATGATGACCATGCCCATGTTTGAGGACAACGAGAACACCCGCTCAACCCATTCGCTAAACAGGGTATCCATAAATTTCATGTGAGGACAGCAATTATTATCAGTACCCGCAACATGAGCAAGAAAGAATGCCCAGCCGATGGATGCCAACACAGTCGTTCCCTCTCTAATGAAGTGCTGTCAAGCCTAGCGAACAAGGGGCTTAAGCCCCTTGCCTGGACCTCACCGAGTATGGAAGTGCTGTAACCTCAGGAGCATCTCCAAGGCAGACATGGATGCAAAAATCGCTGCATTTTGGGATCAGCATGACGTCACTGATTTTGACACTGGTACCCCTGATGTTGAGTCTGAGATAGCTTACACAGTCCCACTGGAAGGTAAAAGCGAAAAGCAAGCTCAACAACGTAGCGTGCAAGTAGAAACTATATAGTCAATCTTTGGTTACGACAGAAGCTCGCTGAACAAACGGCAGTCTAATTAAGGCGGTCTAATTAAGGCGTTGCGATCAACGCAGTAGGGCTTACCACGTGGGGGGTTATGACTTGGGCGGTCCCCCAGGCTGCTGGGTACGATGGGATAACCCACTCAAAAGGGCGATCGCGATCGCGACGCCGCCCCCCACATAGAACACCGCCGTCCCCGCCTGTTGCCAAACTGGCCCCAACAGGAGCGGTGAGATAAATTGGCCCAGGGAAGAGCAGCCTGTGCCGATCGCCAATACCCCCGCCCGTTGCCGATCGGGGGCCAGATCTGACAGCAGACTATAGAGGTTCGGCATGATAATGCCAAAGCCTACTCCAAACAGCAGGGCGGTTAGCAAAATCCAGGGCACGACGGTCAAGGCCGGAATCGTCACCAGGGTGAGGGCCATCAGGGCAAAACCAAGGGCGATCGCATTTGTGGACCCCACGCGACTGGCCAACCGACTTGCCCCCACCACCGAGATCACTGCTGCGCCGACCGCCCGTGACGCCAGGATCAGACCATTGAGCAACGTATCCGCCCCGATCGCGGCCCTGAAATGGAGGGGCGCATAAATAATCACGATGTAAAACAGGACCGAAGCCAAACCCAGCCCCAGGAATAGAACCAGCACTTCCGGTCGTTGCAAGGTTTGCCACAATTCCTGGGTTTGACCTAAACGCACCGCTGCCGCTTGGGGTTCCTCCGGTTCTCGCAGGATCAATAACGCAGCTACCGCCACTGGAATCCCCAACCCGTAGAGGGCGAAGGCCCACTGCCAGCCCCAGGTGCGCCCGATCCCACCGCTTAAGATCGGGAAAATAATCGTCGCCACCGACAGGACACTGGTGGCATAGCCCATCAGCTTGGTGCGGGACTCGCCCTCATAAAGACTGCCCAACACCCCAATACTGGCGGCTGCAATCCCGGCACTGGCCATTCCCACCAAGGCACGCGATAGCAGCAAACCAGCAAAATCGGTCATATAGGCCCCGATCGCGCCAAACAGGGCATAGGCCAATAGGGCGGGCACCAAAACCTTCACCTTGCCAATGCGATCGGCCAGAATCCCCCAGACCGGGCTGAACAGGGCCGTGGTGAGCGTGTGCATACTGACGAGCAGCCCAGCCCAGCGGGGGTCCACCTGGAGCGTCGCCACAATCTCCGGAAAGAGGGGAGCGACGATCGTGCCCGTAACACTGGTCAAACCACCCGCCGCCAGCATTACTAGGAGGATTGGGCGCTGTTCCGGTTTAATAAAATCGAAAAGTCCCTGGGGACGAAGCGTTCTGGGATCTGTCATACAGGTGTGTGTCGATGACCGGGCTAGTGGCTCTGAGCGAGAACTGTTTGCGACTATACCTTAGCGGCTGCCGAGGTCGCCCGTTTTGATCAGAGAGCGCTCAACCGTCACAGGGGATGCCGGGAGGAATTGATTCAAGGTGGGGTCCCCAGCAAGTTGGCATTGAGTCGGACAGGGAACTTGGACAGGGAACAAAGTGACACCCCGCGCCATCTCAATTGACGACCCGTCCCGCTATTGGCAATGCTCGCCACCTTGAGAGTGGGAGAGTGACCCCTGCGCCATCTCAATGGATGACCTGCCCCCCCTGACCACAGCCGCCCTAGCAGGGCTATCGGCACAATACCGGATGGGTGTGCCCGTTATCCTGGTTAGGGTTGCCAACGAACTTGCAGACCGACACAGCGCCCCCTAACGACGCTACGGGGTGACTAACCCGGCGATCTTTGCCTTGCAGCGGGTAATAATCGGGCAATACGAACAGTTTATGCAACAATCTAAACAGTTTGCGGCACCGCCAAACGGGAGTACTGAGGGACACCATCCTGTCGCTGAATCGGCTGTCTAAACATCGGTCAATGGAGTAGATCGTGGAAGTAATCAAGGAGTACATGCAGGCCATCTATAAGCATGGTCTCTATCCGGACGAATATATTTGTCACCACAAGCAAGGGAGTTGGGTTGAGATTGAGGCTGTCCCTAGTGGGCAGCGTTCTAAGGTTTTAAGCTTTTGCAGCAACGACGTTTTAGGATTGGTGCAATCAGATGCCGTCAAACAAGCCGCGATCGAGGCCATTCTCCAATATGGCACCTCGAATAGCTCCTGTTCCTCCCTCAGTGGCCGCATTGACCTGCACCGGCAACTAGAGCAAGAAATTTCCGCCTTTAAGCATCTACCCCATACCCAACTGTTCCTCAACGCTTGGATGGCTATGCAGGCCCTCATTGATGCCTACTGCCACCTAGCTATCCCCGTTCCTGGCTTTCAAAATACCCGCGAAGCCTTGATCATGACGGATGTACTCAACCACGGCTGCATTGTCTCGGCGGTGGCCAATGCGGATAACCGATCGGGCAAAATGTTCAGCCATAGCCCTAATGTGCGGGTGAAAGCCTATCGTCACTGTGATGTGGAAGACCTCAGCCGGAAGCTGCGGCGCTATGCCAAGCCCAACGATCGCATCCTGGTGGTTTCCGACGCCGTGTTCTCAATGGATGGCGATCTGGCACCGCTACCGCAAATGGTCGAGGTGTTGGAGCATTATCCCGGCAGTGTGTTGGTGATGGATGAAGCCCACGCCAGTGGTGCGATCGGACCCAATGGGGGTGGGATTTATGAACATTTCGGCATGACCCCCCAACAGGTCCTCGATCGCGGCGTCGTGCCGTTGATTATGACCACCTTCTCCAAATTTGCGGCTTCAGCCGGGGCGGCAATTAGTAGCCACATGCCGGAGTTGATCGATCTGCTGGAAGCCTCGCCCACCTCGATCGGGACGATTTCGCTGCCACCGCCCACTACTGCCGCTGCCCTGGAAAGCATTCGCCAGGTCCGCCAACACCCGGAACTGGTACAAACCCTCCAGGCCAATACCCAATACCTGCGAGCGCAGTTGGTGGATCAGGGGTTTAACGCAATCGGCGAGACAAATGTTATCCCGGTCCTGCTGCCCCCGGAACTTGCCCCTAAACCCTTTGCCCGTCATTTGTTGGAGCATCATGGGATCTGGATCTCGCCGATCTGGTTTATTGCCAAACCGCGCCTACGGATCACAGCAACCGCCCTCCATACCCAGGCCGAGATGGATCAATTGGTGGAAGGGATGGTGGCAACCCGTGAAGCCTTTTATAAGTCGATGATTAGCGCCTAACGATCACAGGGGGTGCAAACGGATTGATATGTACGGCTGGCACGATGTCGATCAACGGTCAGCCCACTATATCCCTCTGGACCCGCGATAAGGCGATCGGTATCCCCCAGCAGCGCTGGCAGTGAGCGATCGCTATCCCAAGCTCAGACGCCCGGAGTATCTGGCCACCTGATCGCTACGATCGCCGTCGAGACGATCGCGGACTCAACACATAGGCTGCAATACCCCCGCCAATCAAACCAAAGAGGTGGCCCTGCCAGGAAACCCCATAGCTAAGGGGCAAAATCCCCCAGAGCATCCCGCCATAGAGCACAATCACCATCACGGAAAAGGCGATCGCGGGAATACTGCGATCGAAGTATCCCCGCATAATCAAATAGCCCAGATAGCCAAATACCAGACCACTGGCCCCAATATGGATCGACGTTGGCGCACCGATTAGCCAGGTGCCAAGGCCACTGACAATCCAAATAATGAAGGTTACAGGCCAAAAATCATGGGTTTCCCGCCACATGACCAGCCAGCCAAGGGTGAGGAAGGGGAGAGTATTCGAGATCAGATGTAGTAAACTTCCATGCAAAAAGGGGGCAAAAATAATCCCCCGCAGTCCTGCCAGACGATGGGGGTGAATACCAAGGAGATTCAGGCGTCCGCCAAAGAAGAGCCAGTTGGCAAAAAAAACGAGCCACATCAGACCAACAAACCCCCCCAAAATCAAGCCTTGTACCTTCAGCTCTCGCCATAGGGCCTGTGTTTCATTTTGCGTCATAGTCAGTACCGCTCAATAACCAGCATCAGCTCAGGCAGGGATGCCTAGGCTCCAAGGATCACGGCTACTGCGGTTGGGCTGGATGCCGTTGGCGATCAGGCCATTGCCCAGAACCAGGGGAACCCAACCTCCCCCGCAATCCCGCCCTGTCCCCCCTACCCCTAGTGCTTAGGGGAGTTCAGGATTGATGCCTTGAAGGTCTATTTTGATATCTATATATAAGGATAGTAATTCAGAC
>JBBILC010000002.1:66436-66748 GCA_037445115.1 Coleofasciculaceae cyanobacterium bin_20 | reverse complement strand
TCAGCGGGGACGGGTTTGGCTTCGCAGGCTTGACATCCGCCTATGCCATCTGACGCATCACAATTAACTAGCCCGATGTTGGGCAACATCCCATTCATGGGCATAGCCTTCAGAGCCGTGCCTTGAGAGCATCGCCCTCAAAATCTTGCCCGCAAAGCCACGTAGCCCAGTACTGCTGAGGATATCAGCGCCTGCAAGATAAGGCAGTGTTAACACGTCTATCCGGATCCGTCCCTAAAAGTTTAAAATATTTAATTGTTCCGAGTCCTGGGGGAATAATTAAAAAACAATATCAGTGGCGCTCCCAATCCC
>JBBILC010000002.1:0-66426 GCA_037445115.1 Coleofasciculaceae cyanobacterium bin_20 | reverse complement strand
GACTGGCTAATTTTGCAGAAACTGGCGCTATGCCTCAGGTTGCTCTGATTTATCCCCAGATTCCCCCCAATACCGGTAATATTGCCCGCACCTGTGCAGCAACGAAGACCGCCCTGCATTTGGTTGGCCCCCTTGGCTTTGAGATCAGCGATCGCACCTTAAAGCGGGCCGGCCTCGATTACTGGCCCTATGTCGAAGTCCATTACCACGAAAGCCTTACGGCCTTTCAAACCTGCCATGCCCAACAGGGTGGACGCTGGATTGGCTTTGCCACCAAGGGGCAACACAACTATACCCACTTCCGCTTTCAGGCCGATGACTGGTTGCTGTTTGGCAGCGAAACGGCAGGTCTCCCCACGGATGTCCTCGCCGCCTGTCAGGCGACCGTGTATATCCCCATGTCCCAAACACGGGTCCGTAGCCTCAACCTCTCCGTAAGTGCGGCATTAGGGTTGTTTGAAGCACGTCGCCAACTGGGGTATTTAGATTAGCCGATTGGGAAATAAGGTCCTAGCCAAGTTGTGGCGACTTTGGGGGGGCAATCGGTCGGATGACGTCTATCCGGTCCTCGCAACCCTGAGGCCAGGTGTCCGAAAAAATGAGCCACCGATCGCCGAAATACAGATAGCTAGGCTACAAAAATGATCCTTTCTAATAAGAGATTCCTATAGCTAAAGCCGCAACTCAGGCATCCGCTATCGATAGATTTTTGTCATTATCCTCCCCGTTTCTGTCCGGACGTTCCCGGCTGAAGGTGAATAGTTTTGGCACGGGTGACTGCTAAATCCCAGCTATAGCAACTACTAGCAGGCGATCGTTCCGGGTGTTGTGGCGACGATCAACCACGAGAGGGTGTGCACCAAAGGGGATGTCAGCAGGGATTAATAC
This sequence comes from Coleofasciculaceae cyanobacterium bin_20, assembly GCA_037445115.1. Taxonomy (GTDB): domain Bacteria; phylum Cyanobacteriota; class Cyanobacteriia; order B231; family B231; genus Trichothermofontia. The sequence goes on along the minus strand of JBBILC010000002.1, from coordinate 65,538 downwards.
GGATGCAATTTTGCCCAACTTGCCTTAGAGTTCGCCTTTACAAGGGTGATCTGCCCGCTTTTGAGCTACAGAAATCAGCAGAGAACAGCGATTTCTCAGGCAATGTGGCTGTTATTAAACAGTCCAATCAGATTTTGATAAGTTCCTTAATCTTGTCTAAATCAGAAAAGCAGGGTAAGCTTTCGTGAGTGTAATTACCGTCAATGACGCTGATCGCTAACTGGTTGTGATCTTTGTCATTGTTCTGCAACTGCCCGAAGTACCCGAATTCAGTCCGAAGTACCCAAGACAGTTCATGCTGGTCGTTTAGGAGGTCGTTCCTTGACACGAGGATTTTCAGAAGGGGTTAAGCCGCTATACGTCCCTGCCGCTATGCCCAGCGCAGCAGCGGGGCACGTAGATCAGGCAAACACGGTGGACCGTGCCACTGTGCACCCCGACGTAAACTCTAAAGGGGAAGTTTCGGCCCTTGAGCAACTCAAGCAGGCACTCCCCGACCTTGGCCGTAATCGTCGCGCCCACACGTCTGCCGCGATGATCGGGCTAGCGCTTTCCGTTGGGGTTTCTGACTTTTTGCTCCATTCTCAGCGGGGTCAAGCCCTTGCTGTTGAGCCTAACTCCACTACTACGAGCGAAGCTGCTGTCCCCGTCCTGCCGACCGCTGCCGACTTGGCGGCTACTGTCTCTGAGGTTGAGCCAAGCGAAGCCCCGATCACGACTTTCTCCTCTGAAACAGAGGTTAAACCCACTGTCCTGGAGCATATTGTTCAGGAAGGTCAGACGCTTTGGGATATTGCACGGCTCTATCGGGTTGATGCGGCAGCGATCGCGGCTTCTAACCACTTGCCCCCGGAAACCGTGCTACGGGTGGGTCAAATTCTGCGCATTCCCTCGATCAACGGGATTGTGCATGAATTACAGGCAGGTGAAACCCTGGAGGCTGTCTCCCGGACCTATCAGGTTGCACCCCAGCAATTGGCCACCTCAGGGCAAGACCAAGGGACCCCAAGCCCCGTTGTAGTGCCGGGGAACGTCAATGACCTGCTCAAGGCCAAGCAAGAGGTAGCCCTTAACCGCCTGAAAGAGAAGCGGGAATCCCTCAAGCAGAGCTTAGAAACCCTACAAACAGCCTCTGATCCGGAGACAACAGCGCCTGAGTCTCCCCTAACGGTGAGTGCAGTCCCGGAGTCGAGCCAGCCTTTCCCAACCCCAACCGCTCTAGCAGAAAGTGCGAGTAGTGGGACCGCTAGTAGCGTGGCAACGCCCCCAACCGCTGTGCCCACGGTTCCTCCCCTTCTGCAAGCGGGGGTTTCCCAAGATAAGCCCCTACAGATTGCTGCGATTCCCAACCTGCGCACGGTGCCTTATCAAGTGCAGGTAGGTGATACCCTCAACGAAATTGCCAATCGCTATGGCACTTCCCAGTCGGAATTGATTAACCTCAATCGACTGCGTGATCCCAATGTGCTTTGGGCCGGTCAAACGCTCCAAGTTCCCCATTCTGCTTCCCAGATGGCTGAGCAACCAGCCGTTGTCGCCCTACGGCTAGAAGGAACGGAAGTGCGATCGGAGGTAGAACTGCCCACTCCTTTGAGCGCCCCTCCGGTAGCCGCACCTCCACCTGCGCCCCAAGTAGTCGCCAGTATTACCCCAGGGGGAAATACCTATCGGGTGAATCCTGGTGATACCTTGGATGGAATTGCCCGGAATTATGGGATTTCGCGCGACCTCTTGGTTGCCGTTAACCAAATCAGTGACCCAAACCGCATTGAGGTTGATCAGGTGCTGCGTATTCCCCAAGCGAATCGCAGCCCAGTGGCAGCCATGGGCGGTGGATTGCCTGTGGTGACAGGGGTTCCCGTGGAGACCCGCAATTCCCCAGCCTCTTCCCCAATGGCGTCGAACCCGACGGTATTCCCTAACCTCGTGAGTCCTGCTGCGGCTACGGCTTTACCCACTGCTGGCGGTCCGAACTCGGATATTCCGGTGATCACAGGTATGCCAGTTCCAGAGGTGGATCAGGCGTCATCACTTGCCTTTGCGCCCATCGGCACCCGGCAACCCCAAGCCCCACCGGTTGAAGCAGCGCCCAACTTTGAGCCGCAACAACAGTACAGTCCCTATGTGGAGCGGCTGAAGGCTGAGGTTATGCAACTGCGATCGCGCTATTCCAGTTGGACACCTAGCCAGGCAACAGCCACCAGTCCAACCCCAGTCATGGCGGATGAATCGGTGGCCGCGACGATCGCCCCGACGGTTAGCCCGACGGCGATTGCCCCAGCCACCTCGGCAGCCCCAACGCGATCGGGTGCCCGTGTGAATCCTGACTTGCAAGGAGTCGAAAACTACAACGCGGGGATTTACCGTCGCTGGCAATCGGGCCAAACGGCCCGTGTGGAAGCCCCCAAGGTGGCCCCAGCCCCCAGTGAACAACTAATCGCGGCGGCTCCCTTGACCTCTGAGGTCTACGACCCGATTATTCAGCAATCCCTAGGTCGGACGGTTTCTCCGGATCTCCCTGCCCTATCCAATCCCGATTCCTATCTTCCCGATGCGGCCCCGGTCTTTAATGGGTATAGTTGGCCTGCTCGTGGGGTTCTTACTTCTGGGTTTGGTTGGCGCTGGGGGCGGATGCACAAGGGGATTGACATCGCCGCGCCGATCGGGACGCCGATCGTTGCTGCAGCCGGTGGGGTTGTGGTGACGGCTGGTTGGAATTCCGGTGGCTATGGCAATCTGGTGGAGATTCAGCACCCCGACGGTAGCCTGACGCTCTATGCCCATAACAACCGCATTCTGGTCCGTCCGGGTCAGCAGGTGGAGCAAGGTCAGCAAATTGCTGAGATGGGCAGTACAGGCTTTAGTACGGGTCCACACCTCCACTTTGAGATCCATCCGGCAGGTCGGGGAGCCGTTAACCCGATCGCGTTCCTGCCGGGTCGTTAAGGGATCTCGCGCTTAACCATTCGATTTTTGTCTCTCCGCTAGTCTAATTCGCTACAAATTGTATGGGGGAGCCGATTGGCTCCCTTTTTTCATGCGATGATGCAGAGTAGACGTGCGATTAGGCTATGTTCCCAGTTATCTACTCAGACGCGTTTCTTGAACACAAAACGGGGCGGTTGCATCCTGAATCGCCTGATCGTCTGGTGGCAATTGTGGCGGGTCTACGGGCAGCCCCCTGGGCGAATCAGATCCAGTGGCGATCGCCCACCCCGATCGCCGATCGTGATCTCAGTGTGATCAGGCAAATTCACACGCCTGCCTATCTTGAACAATTACGGCAATTGGCAGCCAGCGGGGGGGGGCTGTGGGATAGTGAGACAGCCGTTTCCCCCCGCAGTTATGAGGTTGCTCAGTTAGCCGTTAGCGCCTGGTTAGATGGAGTAGATCAGGTCTTAGCGACCGGTGAGCCAGCCTTTGCCCTAGTTCGTCCGCCCGGTCACCATGCCCTCTGGGATCGCGGCATGGGGTTTTGTTTGTTAGCCAATGCGGCGATCGCCGCCCGGTACGCCTTGCAACAACCTGGGGTCAAGCGAGTGGCCATTCTGGATTGGGATGTCCATCACGGTAATGGAACCCAGGCGATCGTGGAAGATCACCCCCAAATTGCCTACTGTTCCCTGCACCAATTCCCCTGCTATCCGGGAACAGGCAAAGCCACCGATCGGGGAAAATACCAAAATGTCTTGAATATCCCCTTGCCGCCGGGGAGTACGATCGCCGATTATTTGCCCCCCCTCCAACAGCAGGCAATCCCATTTTTACAAGCCTTTCAGCCGGATTTGCTGCTGGTCAGTGCCGGATATGACGCCAACCATCATGATCCCCTGGCAAGCCTGTGCCTACAACCGGCTGACTTTGGGGGATTGACCCATGATTGCCTGCAAGTGACCCGTCGGATTTTATTTGGCCTAGAGGGGGGCTATGATTTGGACACGCTAACCGCCTCGGTATTGGCCACGATCGCGGCATGTCTACCGTTGGCGACGCCCCCTTCTGGGGGGTAAGCCGAGCGTTGACCCGTTGACCCACAACCATTGGGGGTCCAAAACAGGACATCCATTCCACGGGGTATATTGGCAGAAAGACTGGCCTGCCGGGACAGTGGTCATCAAACACTTTGGGTCTGAAACCCCGTCCTGCTAGGACGGCTTTACGTCTCACAGCCTAGCGGGTATAACGTGAGCGATGTCAATGGCTGACCACACCTGCGCGCATATCCCATCCCCAGAGATCTCATGGATAGACCGAAACGGAAAAAACAGCCCCCCCTGATTCTGCCGTTGCTGCTCATTGTGGGTGGCATCACCGCTTACTGGGCCTTGGCAATCCGCCAAACTAATCTGGCCGCTGTTCCCGTGGGGGCTAATGTGATTCCACGATCGGCCCCCCTCACGGTTACCCTCAGCACTGATCCGGCTCAGTGGCAGCCATTTCAGGAATTTGGGACGCCCCGCTCCCGTGCGTTAGTCCAGGATGCCCTGAAGCAGTGGCGTGATCGCTGGCTGACCCGTAATGGCTACACCTACGAACGGGACATCCAACCCTGGCTGGGGGATGCCTTTACCCTGGCGGTGCTGCCCCGGACTGCGCCGGTCCTGAGTTCGAGCCAGCCCAGTCCCGCCTACTCATTTTTAGTCGTGTTACCGATCGCTGATCCAGCCTTAGCCAAACAGGTGTTGAGCAAACCCCAGTCCCCCGTGAATCGTCCTTGGGCAGAACGCGCCTATCGCGGCTTTGCGATCTTTGAAACCCCCGGTGACCCAGCCCAAACCCTCTCACTCACGGTTTTGGACAACCGCTATGTGGTGCTTACCACCGATCCAAAGGTGACGGAACGGGCGATCGATGCCTACCGGGGTGATCATAGCCTTAGCCAGACCCCGGGGTATCGACGAGCCTTTGCCAGCATTGAGGCAGACAAGCCCTTCGCCCAGCTTTATCTCAACGTGCCGGAGGCAGCCACCCTCAGTCTCAGTCAGGCCCCCAAATCCTTCCCCTCCCAAGCCTTAACCCAATTACAGCAGCAACAGGGGATCGCCGTGACAGCCCAGTGGCGGGATAACGGCATGGCACTCCAGGGTATCTCCTGGCTCAAACCCGATAGCAGCGTTAAAAAACGGGTCACCAATACCGGTAACAACATGGCTGCTCGCCTGCCCGACAGTACGTTCATGATGCTCACGGGGGTAATCTGCAACACCTCTGGCAGGACTACACCCAGGCGGCAGAGGCCAACCCCAACTCTCCGATCAACCCCGATAGCCTGCGGGTTGGGGTCAAATCGATTACGGGTATGGATCTGGAGCAGGATTGGCTGCGCTGGATGGGCGGGGAATTTGCCCTCGCCTTACTCAGACCCCCAACCAGCGATCGCCCCCAGTTTGCGGCGGGGTTAACTTTGATGGTACAGACCAGCGATCGTCGTGCGGCGGAGACCGCCCTGCAAACCCTCGATCGCCAGGTCCAGGAGCGCTATCGCTTTCGGGTTGAAGCCGTCGAAGTCAACCGTCAACCCGTCACCCAGTGGACACCGCCTGTCGCCGTCAGCGGTCTTACCGTCACCCACGGTTGGCTGGAGGGCAACACGGTCTTTTTTACCCTTGGTCCCAACCTGGCCAGTCAATTGGTGCCGCGCCCCACCCAACCCCTCAGCCAATCGGAAGCCTATCAGGCTACCGTTCCCATGCAGCTCAACCCCAGTAACGGCCATTTCTACTTGAACCTCAGCCCACCCGTGCCCACGCGCTCCCTATCCCTACCCTGGGCCGGTGATCGCCAACCCTTGCTAGAGGGCTTGCAGGCGATCGGTGTCACTGCTGCCGTCAATGACCAACGCACTACCCGTTACGATATTTTTGTCAAACTGAATCGGGGAACACCTTAACCCAGCCAGTGAGGAGAGATGGGACCGGAACTGATCACAATTCTGGCGACAGCGATCGCCACGTCAACGCCCCTAATTTTTGCTTGTATGGGGGAAACCCTGACGGAGCGGGCGGGGGTGATCAACCTCTCTTTGGAGGGGACGATGCTCCTGAGTGCCATGACGGGTTTTGCGATTGCCAAATACAGTCATAGCCTACTGTTGGGCTTTTTGGGGGCGGCGATCGTGGGGATGCTGATCGCTTTAGTGGTTGCCTATGGAGCCATTACCCTACGCCAGTCTCAGGTGGCGATCGGCTTTGTGTTGACCTTGCTGTGCGGAGACTTGTCTTCCTTCCTGGGGAACCCTGTAGTGCGAGTTCCCGGTCCCACCGTACCGCACTTCCCCCTACCGGGCTTGCAACAGCTTCCGATCGTCGGCCCCCTGTTTTTCCAGGCGGATCTGTTGGTCTATAGCAGCTATCTGCTGATCGGGTTTTGCTGGTTTTATCTGTATCGCACCCGCAGTGGGTTAACCCTACGGGCGATCGGAGAACAACCAGCAGCAGCATTTGCCCGGGGGATTCAAGTCATCCGCTGGCGCTATGTCTATACCCTGCTGGGCGGTGCCCTGGTCGGCATTGCTGGGGCGGCGTTTTCCCTGGATTTCAAAGCCGGATGGAGTCATCGCCATACGGCGGGCTATGGCTGGATTGCCCTGGCAATTGTTATCTTTGGCGGGTGGCAGCCCCTACGCGTAGCCCTCGGTGCCTATCTCTTTGGCATCCTACAATCCTTGGCCAGCGTTGCCCAAGCCGTCATGACCAGTGTCCCCACCCAAGTCTTTAGTGTGGCTCCCTTTGTCTTAATGATTGTGGCCTTAGCCGTAACATCCGGAGATTGGCTCGATCGTCGTTTAAACCAGTTGCCCCCTGCCCTCAGGCACCCCCTGGGCCAGCTTATACAAATCAATCCGCCCGCTGCCCTCGGTAAAGTATTTGAGCCAGACTGAGCGATTCAGAACTTTACAATAACCATGACCAAACATGTCAAATCGCAACATTTCATTGCAGAATATGACTAACTCTTTGGACCCTGAACTTTCCTGGAAAGAACTTTTTATACTGGTGGGATAACTGATCTGTACTTGCCTCTAGGAGGGGCTGGTCCAATGGTTCACACCTACGAAGTCTTTGTTGACATGAAGGAATATCTCGAACAAGCTAGCAGCCATTCACGGTTGATGTCTGCGCGTTACGAGGTGGACGCAGAATCGCAGGAGCAGGCTGATCGCATGGCGCGGGGGCAGGCCACTGGTGACTATCCCAAAGCCACGGAATATGATGTACGGGTAACCCGTTTACTTCTCTAGCAATTGACCCACTCGCTACACGAATTTTCCAGATCTACATCTTTATCTAGGTAGTTTTCTCATTATCAAACTCAGCAACAAACTTCGATATTTCTGTCTACTTGGCTCAGTCCAGTCCTGCTCTGTATAAGACTTAACGATACTGCTTGATAATAAGGGCTAAGTGCTCAGCCTCGTGACTGCCCGCCAGAAAATCGATGTGACTGAATTTTCTGAATTAAGCTATTAAATTCCAACCAACGAGACAAATAACGCGATCGCAGGGCGCAGAGCGCCCTATTTTTGTGCCCTGTCCGGTTTTTGCGCCCCGTCCTGTAAACCCCATCATGACGAACGCCTTAATTGAGGGGCAACGGTGACTCCTCTGGGGTGGGTGAGGGTTTGGGTTCAAGAAACACAACGCGACGCTGGCTAGGGTCAACCCGGTGTCCCTGTTCCTGCATCACACTTTTGGCCTGTTGGGGGTCAAAATAGCGATCGAAGTCTGCTTGCAAATGCTCAACGCGGGTCTTGGTCAATGTGGCTTCTGCCTGAATTTCCTGCAATTCCCGTTGTTGGTTCCTAATTTGGGGTAGCAGGTGCAGCAACGCCGCTACGCATCCCAAAATGAATAGTGCATTCATGCCAAATTTGATCGCGACCTCGATCGTCTGTGGACGATAGGAGGGGTGGAATGCGTGGGCGCGGCGGCGGCGATCGGCCCGCCGACTCAGGCGATCGGGCGGGGCAGTCGCAGTTGGGGAAGAATGGGCAAACATGGGAAGGTAATTCAGCAGGTCAGCGTAGAACAATGGAAATAGGCAATTGGATTGTAGGCGATCGCTCCGTCCACGGCTAGATCTTCGCCTAATGATTCCCGCCTTATTCCCGAGTCTGCTGCTCGCCGCCGCCCTTCAGCCCACCCCAGCACCTTGCTCCCCTGTCTTGCCTCTGTCAATCTGGTCTAGGGCATACTGGGGGCAGATAACCCCAATGAGACATCCGTGAAAAGACGGTTTTACCAATCCGCTAAAATTGAAGATACTAATAGGCAAGAGATCATGATCATCCTGCCCATAAACCCGTCTTCGGATGATAACCATGCCGAATGGCCGAATGCCTGCACGAAACGACTCAATCGTAATGGGTTGAGTTTGGCTGTTAAGGGTTGACAATCATCCACCCAGATAGGGATCTGATCAGGGGCTGTGAGGCTACGGTGCCCAATGGGTCCAGTTCAATGGGTATATCTAGTCCGTAACTTTTCACTCAATATCGTAGGGAGTAAGCAAGTCCCCCCATGAATGCTTCTGTCTCTGACACACCTAAAATTTTAGTCGTTGATGATAATCCCTATGGACGGGCAACGGCTGCGGCCCTGTTGTCGGTGGAAGGGTATGAAGTGTTTGAAGCCGAAGATGGGATCGCTGCCCTAGAGCAGACGACAGCGGTCAATCCCGATCTCATCCTGTTAGATATTATGATGCCCGGTCTGGACGGCTTTGAAGTGTGCTCCCGGCTGAAGGGAGATGAACATACCCGTCTGATTCCCGTGATCATCATTACCGCCCTGAATGATCAGAACTCCCGCCTCCGGGGTATTGAAGCGGGCGCTGACGATTTTCTCAATAAGCCCTTCGATCGCTTGGAGTTGTCGGCACGGGTGAAGTCCCTGATCCGCCAGAAGCGCCTGAATGAGGATTTGGAACATGCCGAGCAGGTTCTGTTCTCGATCGCCCGCACGGTAGAAAGCCGTGATCCAGGTACAGGCGACCACTGCGAACGGTTGGTAGACCTGGGTGAGGCATTTGGTGAATTTCTTGGTCTGACGCGGGCTGAAATCCGTGATCTTGCCTGGGGCGGATATTTGCATGACATTGGTAAGGTGGGTATTCCCGATGCGGTTTTACTGAAGAAGGGGAAATTAACCAGCGAGGAATGGCAGATTATGAGGCAGCACGTCCTCATTGGTGAGAAGATCTGCCAACCGCTGCGGACGATGCGAGGGGTCCTGCCCATTATCCGTCACCACCACGAACGCTGGGATGGGACAGGCTATCCGGATAGCCTCGTGGGGCATGAGATTCCCTTCCTGGCGCAGGTCTTTCAAATGATCGATATCTACGATGCCCTGGTAAGTGAGCGTCCCTACAAACCGGCCTTTACCCCCGAACAAGCCCTAGAGATTTTGGCCCAGGAAACGGATCGGGGCTGGCGCAATCCCGAATTAGTGGCCAAGTTCGCTGAGTTTATTCGGCAGACAACCGCCAGCAGATTACCCCACTTGGGGCCTACCGCGACGGCAGTTAGTTAGCAACAGACGGGGTTTGGCAGTCTGGATGGTTTGGGTCGGTTGGCTTAATGGCCTGTTTGAAGAGTCTAGAGACGGTTGCTTTGACGACTAAAGTCGTCACTACGAACAACGCAGCCACTGGTCGAAGGGACCGAGGTTCAGGTTTTGTCGTGCGCTATTAACGGGGACTCCCCCTTTAAACTTCTAAGGCTCAACCTGTTGCCGTAGGAAGGCTTGCACCGCGATCGCCGTCGGCTGGGCGGCAATGGCACCGGCCTGGGTGGTCGTCAAGGCACCCACACTATTGGCATAGGCGACTGTGGCCCGGATATCCTCGGCGGTGGTCAGGCATTGGCCCTGGCTTTGGTAAAGTTGGTGGATAAACCCGGCCACAAAGCCATCCCCCGCCCCGGTGGTATCGACCACGGGGACACTGAAAGCCGGATAGTCATCCTGGTGGCCGTGAATCCAGTACCGACACCCCTGCTCGCCCTGGGTGAGCAAAACCCCCCGTAGATTCGGAAATTGCTTGGCGATCGCGGCGGGATTGTCGGTCTGGTATAACCAAGCCGCCTCTTCCTCCGATAGCTTAAGGAAGGTTACTTGGGCGATCGCGGCGCGAATGAGGGGCACGGCGGCTTGGGGGTTGGGCCAAAACTGGGGTCGCCAATTGACATCCATCAGCACCGTTAGCTGGTGCGCTTGGGCAAGTTCCAGGGCACGCAGAGCCGCTTGGCGACTGTCGGGATAGGCCAGCATAAGGGTTCCCAGGACCAGGTATTGCGCTTGAGCAAAGAGGGACACGGGCAGGGCCTCCGCTTGTAGGGCCGTATCCGCAAAGTCCGTGGCTGCGTAATCGTCGCCAAACCCTGCAAATTGACGATCGCCCGTCTGCGATCGCAGGACATATACCTGACGCGTGGGTCGGATGGGGTGACGCTGGACCCCGGTTAGATCCACCCCGGCGGTGGTCAGGATTTGCACTAAAACTTCCCCGCCCACATCGGCACCAATACAGCCAATGAAACCAGCGGGCGTTCCCAACTTGACTAAGGCAGAGGCCACATTAGCCGGTGCCCCCCCCGCATAGGCCGTCCAGCTTGTCACTGCTGACAAGGCCACACCGGGCTGATCAGCCAGGTAATCAAAGAGAACTTCACCCAGACAAAGAACGGGGGGGTAGGGCAAAACCAGCTTACTCCTGCGGGGAAGATCAGGGGGAAGGGGGGCTAGCGCTTAGGAAGTTTCCCTGTTGCGGGCGCGTTGGTCCAGAACGGCCTGACGAAACCCCAACACGATCAGAATATTAGCCAGGGTGAGAAAAACCTCAGCACTGCCATGTAACCAGTCTACGTTCGCCAGGGCTTGCTGGTAGACCACCCTGGCATAAATTCCCGCCGGAATGGTCACGCCGACAAAAACCAGTGTGGTATAAAACCCAATTAACGCTAAGCGGGGAGCCTGTCGCGATCGGGTCAAAAACCAGAGAAATCCCAGGTAGGGAAACAGGGAAAGGGCAAATAAGGCGTCCTTAGAGGGCAGGGATATGTGGGCGAGGAGTAAGCTCCCAGACAGGGAGACCAGGGCCGGGAGATCTGGCAGCAGCCCAGGGCTGCTCAGGTTTGGGGCCACTACGGTCATGGTTTTAACTCCGGCTGACGATTTTTCCAGAGAACCCAAGCCGCCACCATGAGGGTCACATTCCCCAGGACGGTGGTGCTGGCCTGGAGGGTAACCAACCATTCCAGGGTAGGGGTATTGTCAAAAAAATGCCAGGTACAGGCACACATTGCACTCACAAGAGCGGGCAGCATGGCCAGGGACAGGAGTCGCCAAGCCCGATTGCCGCTGAGGTCGGCGTATAACCAAATGAGCCAGATGGCGGCAGTCCATTCAATCACGCTTGAGATATGAATAATCCAAGTGGGGATGGAAAGTACATGCATAAGCACACAATAACCACACGATCGGGATGCTAGAGGCGATCTTCCCAGTGTATCGCTAGGGTGCTAGGGTTGTGCCAAGTCCCTGCACTGGGCGGAGTTTTTTTAGACGGACTGACCAGGAATTGACTAGGAATTGACTACCCACTCACGCAGGCTAGACAGTCATCCTGGGTGGTTAGCAGGTAGCCGTTACAACCCCAAATGCCCAAGGCAGATATCGCACCTATTCCTAAAATATTGAAGCAAGGTAAAGCGTTATAGGGACAATGGCATGTTGCAGTTCTATTACAATCCGGTTTCGGTGAATGCGCGTCGGGTGTGGGTAGCGCTATTAGAAAAGCAAATTCCGTTTGAGCCAATCTTAGTCAATTTAGATGGCGATCACTTGGGGGCTGAATTTACGGCACTTAACCCTTTACAGCGGGTACCCGTCATTGTGGATGCAGGGTTTCGTGTTCTGGAGTCGCTAGCGATTTTAGATTACCTAGAGGCCCACTACCCCTCCCCATCCCTCATGCCCCAGACCAATAGTCAGGCGATCGCCGGGGTGCGCATGGTGGAGATGTTAGCCCTCAACGAACTTCAGCCCGCCACCCTATCCCTAACAGGGGCTTTTGTAGGGCTGGCAGTCGCCCCGGTAAAACTCGACCAATCTCGCCAGCAGATCACTGCCGTGTTGCAGGTTTACGAAGATCTGTTAGCCACACACCAACCCTACCTGCTGGGGGCCGACCTCACCCTAGCGGATATTGTGGCCGGTACCCTTGTCCCAGCTTTGCCCATGCTGGAGTACCCCCTGGATGCCTATCCCCGTCTGCAAGCGTGGGTCAACCACCTGGAGCAGCGGGACAGTTGGCGGGCCACAACGCCGTCACCCAAAGTCGTAGCGCGGGCATTACCCAATATGAAAAAAATCCTGGCCCAGCGCTTGGGGTAAGATGATTCGCCCAACGCACGTGGTAGAGTCTCTGGGTGGCTGCGCCTTCTGGGCGATCGCGCAGTCTGGATAATGACTCATAAGAGACGACGCATTTTAGAGAGGTGCAACATGACAACGACTGACCCTGTGGTCTTAATGAAACAAGCCGTGGGTAAAGCCGCCGCCGATCGTGTCCAGTCGGGCATGGTGGTGGGGTTGGGCACGGGTTCAACGACCGCCTACGCCATTCAATACATTGGTGAGCGTTTGCAGGCGGGGGATCTCAAGGATATTAAAGGCATTCCCACCTCTTTCCAGGCGATCGTATTAGCAAAACAATACGGTATCCCCCTGACAACATTGGATGAGGTGGACAAAATTGATCTGGCGATCGATGGAGCGGATGAGGTCGATCCCAACAAAAATCTGATCAAGGGGGGCGGGGCGGCCCATACCCGCGAAAAGATTGTTGATGCCCTAGCAGCCTATTTTATTGTGGTGGTGGACAGCACTAAGATTGTCGATCGCCTGGGTTCTACCTTCCTGCTACCCGTGGAAGTGTTACCCCTCGCCATGACCCCCGTGATGCGAGCTATTACCCAACTGGGGGGCAAGCCAGAACTACGGATGGGGGTGAGGAAGGCCGGCCCCGTCATTACTGATCAAGGGAACTTTGTCATTGATGTTAAGTTCGATCGTATTGATGATCCGGCTGCCCTGGAAAAGAAATTAAACAATATTCCTGGGGTATTAGAAAATGGCTTGTTTGTGGGCGTGACCGATCTGGTGTTAATTGGTGAGGTCAAAGACGGCCAGCCGATCGTGCGAGAAATGTAATCGCTGCGCCAATCAAAAGGGACAGGTTGACCGAAAAGATGGGATACAAGCCCCGTCCTTGACCCTGTCTGTGGCCACACAGACATCTCGGTGAACCTGTCCCCACGGGGAAGGCGTTGTTTTTGGGTATAACCCACAGATACAAGCTAGTGCAGCCCATAATTACCGATGCAACGTTTGTAGTTCAGGCTTTAGCCTGCAATGCCTCAAGTCGTTACTACCAACATTGCAAAAGTTTATGTTTACTGTACTACAGCACTTCCATACTTGGTGAGGTACAGACAAGGGGCTTAAGCCCCTTGTTTACAAGGCTTGACAGTACTTCATTAGAGAGGGAACGGCTGTAGTGCTCTGGCATGCCTAAAGTGATGGGTTGCAGATAGGTTCCAAGACCCTTCGATAGACTCAGGATAAGCAGGACCTTATCCGTTTTCCCTAGGGAGACGCTACGCGAACGGGCTGAGCCGGTCGTAACCCTAATCTTCAGCTTGATGCTGCCCTCGGCCCTATTTATTGGGTTGGGGCGTCATCCGCAGATAGGGCTTGATTTCCGTTACGCCCTTCGGGAACTTCTGCTTGGCCTCATCCGTGGGAATCGACGGAGCCACCACAACATCTTCGCCATCCTTCCAATTCACCGGTGTTGCAACGCTGTATTTATCCGTCAGTTGTAGCGAATCAATCACCCGCAGAATTTCCTCAAAGTTACGGCCCGTGCTGGGGGGATAGGTAATCGTCAGGCGTAGCTTGTGTTCAGGATCAATCACAAATACCGTCCGCACCGTCAGCTTGGCATTGGCATTGGGATGGATCATGCCATACAAGTCAGAAACCTTCTTATCTGCATCCGCCAGGATGGGGTAATTCACCGTGGTGTTTTGGGTTTCGTTGATGTCGCCAATCCAGCCCTTGTGTGACTCCACATCATCCACACTGAGGGCAATGACCTTGGCATGCCGCTTCTCGAATTCGGGTACCAACTTGGCCACTTCACCCAATTCGGTGGTGCAAACGGGGGTATAGTCCGCCGGATGGGAGAACAGAACGACCCAGCTATCGCCTGCCCAGTCATAGAGGTTGATTTCGCCAACGTTAGAAGCTTGGGTGAAGTTGGGAACAACGTCACCGAGTTGAAGAGCCATAGTTGTTTTCCTGCTAAATACTTGAGAGTTCAATCGAGTCTACCTAGCCATCTTGCCACATACCCCAGTTTCCCCGTCGGATTTTAGATGTTTCTTAATGCTGACTTCCCCCTACTCCCTGGGTAGGCGATTGTCCCGGTTGGTCAGCCTGCGCCACGCCCGGTGGTATTTCTCCAGTCGCTCTAAATCCTTGGGGTTGAGTTGGCCCAGCCGCTGGAGATTCATATTGTCTTCCAGATCGGCGATCTTGACTTGCTGCGCGATCGGGTTTTGGCTGATCCGATCGATGAAGGCATCGTAGCTTTCCAGCGATCGGCGGGTTAGGCAGTCAACCGCCGCCAACACCGCTTCCGGGAAACCCGCGTCCCGTAACTGTTCTAGGGTCCAATCCGTATCCTCAACCACGTCATGCAGGACGGCAGCCATCATCGCCGTCTCCGAGTCCATCCGCAGCAGCAGCCGGAGGGGATGGAGCAGGTAAGGCGCACCCGCCTTATCGTGTTGGTCCCGGTGGGCCAGGGCCGCGATCGCGACGGCATCCGCCAGGTTGGCGATTTTTTGGGGGGGTGTTTGAGTCATCGTCATGAGTCATCGTCATGAGGTAGGTTTCCCCTTGCGCGCGATCGCCCCCCAGCGTCAGGGATGGGCCATGCGGAACGGGGGTCTATTGAATATCTGGAAGCGCGTCAGGTGGTGTATTCAGCGTTGATTTTCACGTAGTCATAGCTGAGGTCACAGCCCCAGGCCCGTCCATAACCGGGACCACTGCCCACACTCACCTGGATCAGGACCGTATCCGCCGCCAGGTAGGCCCCTTCAGCGGCTTGGCGTAGGTATTGGCTAGCGGCATCGCGATCGTAGGGCAAGGGTTGCCCCTGATCCATCATCAAGAAATCCCCCAGTTGAATCCGGAGATTCTCTTGGGCAAAGGGCACCCCCGCCCGTCCCGCCGCCGCCGCAATCCGGCCCCAGTTAGGATCACGGCCAAAAATGGCGGATTTCACCAGGGAGGAACCGACGATCGTCCGGGCAATCTGGTTAGCAGCGGCCTCGGTATCGGTACCCCGCACCTGGACTTCGATCAGGCAAGTTGCGCCTTCGCCATCGCGGGCGATCGCCTTGGCTAAATGGGTACACACGGCGGTGAGCATCCCCTCCAGGGTTTCGGCTTCTGACCCCCCATCGGTAATGGCGGGGGTGCGGGATTGACCATTGGCGAGGGCGAGGACCGTATCGTTGGTGCTGGTGTCGCCATCAACGGTGATCTGGTTAAAGCTACGATCGACGGCCCGCTGGAGCATCTCCTGCCACAGGTGGGGAGCCACTGCCGCATCACAGGTAATAAAGGACAACATCGTCGCCATATTGGGGTGAATCATCCCCGATCCCTTGGCAATGCCCCCAATCCGCACCGGGCGATCGCCGATCGTCGTTTCCAGGGCGATCGTCTTCGGCACCAAATCCGTGGTGGTAATGGCACGGGCCGCAGCATCCGATCCCGTCGCTGAGGCGGCGGCAACCAGTTGCGGAATCCCCGCCCGGAGAATCTCCATCTTGATCCGCTGGCCAATCACCCCGGTCGAGGCGACTAACACCGACTCCGGGGGAATTTGCAGGGCTTCGGCCACCCATTTCGCACTTTCGACCGCATCCTCCCAGCCCTGGGTACCCGTTGCCGCATTGGCCTGTCCGGCGTTGCAGAGAATGGCACGGGCACTGGCTTTGGCCTGAAGGCGTTGTCGGCAGTAGTCCACACAGGCGGCGCGAACTTGACAGGTGGTAAAGACACCCGCCGCGATCGCTTCGCTTTCCGAAAAAATTAGGGCCAAGTCTGGTTGTCCGGAGGGCTTCAAGCCAGCGGTGATGCCAGCGGCCTGATACCCTTTGGGAGCCGTAACGCCCCCGGAAATTTCCCGCCATTCTGCCATAGTGCTGTCAACCTTTGCGGAGGTTTGGAGGTTTACCGCATCCTGTGCTGACAAGGGATTGCGGGGCCGGTTGTTGGCCAACCCAGAACCCACAGCAACATGAAGCTGCGTTATTATAGCAAGTCTGCTTGGCGACCCTGGGCAGGAGACCCGAACCCCCACAGTTAGCGGCGCGATCGGGGTCCCCGCCGCTCCGCAGGCAGAATCCTGGGCATCTCCACAAAAACTTCACTACCCAACGATAAAAAAAGGAGAGCCACCTCGGTGACTCCCCCAATCATCAGGGTGCATTTACATATCACATTATTACACGATCGGGGTGAGGGGTGCTACCCCCCAGGGAAGATTTTTTAAGTAATTTCGCTACCAAGGGTATGAACGCTAGAGTCGGTGGCTCTATAGCACATTATTACATTTAGGTAGTGAAGGGTGTTACCCCTTGTTAGAAGGTATAGCGGTAGTCACGCTCATTAGGACATTTCAAGGGCTGTGATCAACAAGGGGCTTAAGCCCCTTGTCCTAACCTGAATGGCGATGGCGATATTTTTCGTAGCCAGTCGGTTTACCCGACAAGGGGTTAAAACGGCGTGGCCGCTGACGAGGGCTGCCGGTGGTGTCTCTCAGTCCGTGATTTTCAGCAGAGCGATGGGAATACTGAGGTCAAGGACCCCGTGGTTTAGCGGGATAGCCTAGTTAGTCATTGCCTTGAAATCGGGGGACATCACATGGGCCGACTCTCTTGCTTACTCAAACTCAGCCTCATAACGCTGCTGGGGGTGGGGGGGATCGTCTGGTTGCTCAATCTTCCCTATCCGACGATTCGGCGACCGGTGGCCCGTGCGGCCCCGTGGGTGTTGACCCCCAGTTTTATCCGTATGGATTACGACTACCGGCAGGCGATCGCTCATCTTGAACAGGCGGAACAACTCATTAACCAGGCAACCAGTCCCCAGGATTTGGCTCTGGGGGAGCAAAAACTTCAGGCGGCCCAAAAGCACTTGGATGCCCTACCGGCCTGGTTCTTAGACTCTGCCCCTCGGCGTGATTGCTCCCTGGTGCAGTGTAATTGGCGATTTACGTTGGATGAGTTTAAAGCGGCTCGGACTCAGGCTGGGCAGCTACAGGCTAAGGTATTCCAGGAAACCAACGCCCAATCTGTGTTAACGCAGGGGGACCAACAGGTGCGCCAAGCCAAACAAGCCTATCAACAGGCCAGCACCCCGGAGGCTCGCCAACAAGCGATCGCCCAGTGGCAAGCCGGGATCGATCAACTGACCGAGATTCCCCCCACAACCCTGGCGGCCCGCATGGCGCAGCCCAAACTCATCGCCTACAAACGGGATGTGACCGCCCTATCCGGCGGTGCCCCAGCGACGACGATCACCCGCAGTAATCCCCTCATTGCGGCGGCGGGTGAATTTGCCCGGTTAGCGGCCCAGTCGTCCCAACAGCCTCCCTATACCACCCAGGAATGGCAGGCGATCGTAGAGCTTTGGCAGCAGGCGATCGATCGCCTCAAACAAGTCCCGGCTAACGATGCCAGTTATCTGGAAGCACAAACCAAACTGGCCGAGTATCAACGCAACTTGGGGGTGGTTCAAACCTGGCAACGTGCCGAAAAAGAGTCGGTACAAGCTTTGCAACGGGCTAAGGATCTAACGGCTCAATGGGTTGCAGCGGCGGAACGGGCGAGCGCGGCCCAGCGACAAGGTAGCCTGCAAGCCATCATTAACCAGCTTGAACAAGTGAAACCAGGCACGACTGCCTACGAGGAAGCAACATTCCTGCTGGCCTCTGCCCATAACCGTTTAAAACAACTACAGCAGCAATCCTGAAATCGGCCCCCCCAGCACCCGATCGCGTCACCTAAGAACACTGCCCGTCTAGGGCGGCTTTTAAGCGTGTAGAATGAGACTCTAGCGGCTAGGGTAATCAACCGCTCTAAAAACCCCAGGCTACTTAACGGGTAGCGACTGCACCTTGGCAATTGAATCTAGGGGGTTCTACTTCATTGTTCTAGACCTGCTGGAAGTAGGCAAAAGATTCACAGGGGCTAGACGACTCAGGATTTGGCAATATTGCCAGACTGCAAACAAACTTTAGAGCAATCTAACTACGGTGGGGCACACCGAAAGTAACGCTTGGGGAGAGACTCACTTCTCTTTAGGGCTTCGCAAGGAATCCTAGGTAAGTGGACTCGGTGAACCAAGAATCCCCGTGCCTTTAGGCCGGGGAGTGTCAAAATTTGACCTGATCCCCATCCGTTAGCACCCAAACGAATCCATGACCACCGCTCAACGTTGGCCGCGCCTGAGTTTACTATCGCTACCCATTGCCGCAATCCTGCTGGGTATGGGGACTGTGGCTGGGCAAGCCCAGGAAATCAATGTCCCTGGCCTGGAAACGGTCCCGGAAATCACCAACCCCAACGAATTACGTCCGCTCTCCCAGGCCAGCAGCCTCCTCAGCTTGGAAGGGGGACGACGGCTAGTCAATGAGGCCAATAGTGCTGTCGCCGCCCAGAACTACAGCCTCGCCACCACCAAACTGCAAGAAGCCCGTCAGGTTTACAACCAGATCTCCAACTTCTATCAGCAACTCGCGGCGAGCCTCACCGGAATTGACAACCGCATTTCCGCGACCCAACGACAACGGGCGCTGGATACGGCCCAACTGCGCGATGACGCCACGTATCAGTTAGCGATCGTCCACCGTGCCCAAAATCAGCCGGAATTGGCTATCCCCCTGTTAATCCAGATTATTCGCAGCCAACAGCCAACCCGCGATTTAGGTACACGGGCCTATCAACAGTTATTTGAATTAGGCTTTGTCGATCAGCCCTTCCCCCGCTCCCCTGAGGGTGAGGAGGTCCCAAGCCGCCCCCTGCCCCAGTCTACAAATCTCTTAAGTTTAGAAGGGGGGCAACGGTTAATGACAGAAGCTACTGGCGCGATCGGTGCCCAGAACTACAGCCTTGCCACCACCAAGCTCCAGGAAGCCCGTCAGGTTTACAACCAGTTGTCCAACTTCTATCAGGATCTCGCCGCCAGCTTTACGGGCATCGACAACACCATTTCCGCCACTAATCGTCAGCGGGCCTTAGATACGGCCCAACTGCGGGATGAGGCCACCTATCAACTGGCGATCGTCCACCGCGCCCAGAACCAACCGGAACTGGCGGTGCCCCTGTTAGTGCAGATTATCGGCAGTCAACAACCCACACGGGATTTGGGTAAACGCGCCTATCAACAGTTATTTGAATTGGGATTCGCTGATACCCCCTTCCCGCGTCCCGGCGGCGGGAGTAATGCGTCCCAGCGTTGATAACGCAATCCCATATTCCGGCGCTATCCTTTGATGCGCGGGGAACTTCACATTCCGTCAGGTGTCCATTGGTGAGCAAGGAGAGAACAGCATGGTAACCCCCCAGGAAGTCACGGCCATGATCCAGGCGCAACTACCCGACGCAGAAATCGCCGTGCAAGATCTCACGGGCGGTGGCGATCATTACCAGGTGACGGTGGTTTCTAGCCAATTTGCGGGGAAAGGACTCGTGCAACAGCATCAGATGGTTTACGGCGCACTCCAACAGGCCATGTCCACGGAAGCGATTCATACCCTGGCCCTCAAGACCTATACCCCGGAAACCTGGGCAGTGGCCAGCCGTGCCTCCTAGGAGACGGTCAAGTTTAATTGAGTCGCTTAGGGCAAACGCCGTGCCACCCAAACAAAGCCAGTGAGCGGTTGGGGTCTCGCAAACTTGGCCCCAACCGACAATCTCCCATTTTAGGGATGACTGACCAATAGCTATTAATACTGGGGTGAGTGGGTTTAGAATCTTGGGTAACGCAAACACAGACAACACACAGACAACACGCACTATGACACCAGAACTCAAACAACGGATCGACGACCTTGTGCAGCAAAACAAGATCATGGTCTTTATGAAAGGGACTAAATTGATGCCCCAGTGTGGGTTCTCGAATAATGTGGTGCAAATCCTCAATGTGCTGGGGGTTCCCTTCGAGACGATCGATGTTCTCGCTGATCCCGATATCCGTCAGGGCATTAAGGAATACTCCAACTGGCCAACCATCCCCCAGGTCTACATTAACGGTGAGTTTGTGGGTGGCTCCGACATCCTGATTGAGCTATATCAGCAGGGTGAACTCCAGCAAATGGTGGAGGTGGCCTTGGCCTCCTAAGGGCCTTAATGGCCTGCTAAACAATGGGACAGGGGGCGGCCACCAAGCCCGTGCTTTCCAGGTAGGCCGCCGCTCGGAGCAGCAAGGCTTCCTGGTAGGGGGCAGCAATGATCTGTACCCCGACGGGCAGTTGGTTGGGGGTGAGGATGGGGACGGAAATAATGGGCAGGCCAATAAAGGAGAGGGGTTGGGTGAACAGTCCCAGGTTCGGTCGCACAGGCATGGCCTCACCATCGAGGATCATGGTGGCTTGACCCAGTAGGGGAGCCGGACAGGGAGTGGTGGGTGCCAGAATGAGGTCCACCGCTTGGAAAATCTCTCGCACCCGATCGCGATACCACTGGCGGAAGCGCTGGGCTTGCAGGTACCAGTGACCGGGGATGAGTAATCCGGCTAAAAACCGATCACGAGTGGCGGGATCAAAATCCTGGGGGCGTTGCCGCAGATTCTCCTGGTGTAAGTTGGCTCCCTCGGTGGCCGTAATCAGGTAGGCCGCCGCCCTAGCCCGGTGGACTTCGGGGAGGGTGACCGATCGGGTTGCCCCCAGTGCTTGGGCAACCTGGGCAACTGCCGTAAGCACTTGGGGTTCGGCCTGGGCTTGAAAATAGCCCCTAGCGACGGCGATCCGCAGTCCCGCAATCCCCTGGGAGAGTTGGGGCAGACAGGGGTTCGGGGGTCGCCGGGTACAGACAGGGTCCTGTTCATCCGGTCCCTGGAGCAGATCAAAACTCAGGGCTAGATCCCGCACCGATCGGGCAAAGGGACCGATATGGTCCAAACTATGGCAAAAGGGGAAAGTACCGGCCCGTGAGAGGCGGCCATAGGTGGGTTTCAAACCCCAGATGCCGCAGAGGGCTGCCGGGACGCGGATCGAGCCATTGGTATCCGACCCCAAACTGAGGGGGACTAAGCCCGCCGCCACCGCCGCTGCCGAGCCGCCAGAAGACCCGCCCGCACTCCGCTGCCGATCGTGGGGGTTGCGCGTAGGACCGTAGTGGGCGTTTTCCGTCACAAACCCGTAGGCATATTCATCCATATTCAGGGCACCAACCAGGATCGCGCCCGCTGCCTTGAGTCGTGCGACCGCAGTGGCATCCTGGGTGGCCGGGGGTAATTCGGCGTTGATTTTCGATCCCGCCAGGGTGGTCACGCCCGCGATCGCGAACAAATCCTTCACCGCAAAGGGCACCCCTGCCAGGGGACCCGCGCCGTTACCGGCTGCAAGCTGGCGATCTAGGGCAATCGCATCCGCCAAGGCCCGCTCACCCAGTTGGGTTGTAAAGCAATTTAAATCCGGGTCGAGGGCTTGGATACGCTCCAGGGTAGCCGTGATAATGGCTTCAGCCGTGACTTGACCCGATCGCACAGCGGCAGCCATCGCCACCGCATCCCCCTGGATAAGCGCGGTTACCGCCCCAGCAGCCTCACCCGTCATGGTTGGAACACCGGGGCGATCGCCACCGTAGTCGGCAGGGGAAAGTCCAGGACAAGTTGGGCGATCGTCGTTATCCGGTCAAAGTTCACAAGGACTCCCGGTCGGTACTCCGGTTGGAGGGGTAGGTTCAGGACCTGGGCAGCCTGGTCCACATAGGTTTCACTATTGGCGCAGCCAGTGGGCATAGCAGCAACTCGGTAACAGAGTGTATCGTCTTTCCCTTGATAGGCGATCGTCGCCCATTGGATCGGTAACAATAGGAACGATTCGCCGTGTTCTAAGCTGTTACTTAATCATCCCAGGGCCGTCCACATCTGGACTTTCCCCAGGGAGACTGGGTGCAGCCCTCCTAACGCTCCTCCCAGTTGCCCGATCGTCAGGGCATAGATCGTGAGGCAATCCATAGCCGCAATCCCGATCTGCACAGATAATAAATTGGGTTCACCCTAAGTGTGCGGCTCCCATCGGGGTTCGCCGATGGTCAGTTCCCTCACCACCCCGCGCCGTGGACATTCCCTCGCGACTGAACCTCAGCTATCCCAGTCGGATACAACCTGTGCGCTTGAATTATTGCAACTGCCTGGAGAGCGATGGCCCCTCTGCCTAATCCCAACGAGAATTTGACCAAGACACCACCCCCTAGCCCGGAGTCGCCCGCCCAGGGCCAAGGCCGATCGTCCCTGGCACGACGGTTGGGTTTGGGGGTTGGTCTGTTCCTGCTGGTGGCGGCAGGAGGGGGTGCGATGTGGACTTGGCTATTTGTGCGGGATCAGCTGGTCCCGTTGGTACAAACCAGCCTGGGCAACATCCTCAACCGTCCCGTGGAAGTGGGCGAACTAGAGCAATTCAGCCTAACGGGGGTTCGGTTTGGGCCATCGGCCATCCCACCCACAGCGACTGATCCCGATCAGATGACGATCCAGGCGATCGCCGTGGGTTTTAATCCCTTCCAAGCGCTCCTCACCCGCACGATCACCTTTGATATTACGATCATCCAACCCAGTGCGACGGTCGTCCAAGCGGAGTCTGGACAATGGCTAGAGACGGAGCTGACCCTGGGTCCCCCCGGTTTTTTAACCTTTGAAGTAGGCCAAGTCCGCCTCCAGGAAGGAACCCTCACCCTGGTTCCCCAGCCCGCCTCACCCCAGATTCCCCCCACCCCCGTTGTCCTGAGCCATCTCCAAGCGGAGGCTGCCCTCCGTAAACTGGCTGCCTTCCCCGACCAAGCGGACGAGGGCAATGTCCCCCAACACCTGCGTTTCCAAGCCCAGGGGCGTACTGTCTCCGATGGTCTCCTGCAAGCGACGGGGGAAGTGACTCTACCCGGTCCAGATGCAACACCGGAGTATACCGTCACCGCCGCCGTGCGATCGCTCACCGTCACCGATGTCAGCCCCTTGGTGACAATGCCCCTCCAGCTTCAGCAGGGTCAGGTGGAGGGGCAGGTCACGATCGCGAGCCAACCCGACAGCCGTTTACCCCACCTCGAGGGCAGTGTCCGGTTGCAAAATGTGGTGGGTACGATCGCGCAGGTTCCCCAGCCCGTGACCATTACCAATGGCCAGATCCGGGTTAAAGGTTCCCAACTCAGTTTCCACAAGCTGGACGGCAAGTATGGGGCGGTACCGGTGCAGGTCAACGGTAAGCTCGATCTTCATGGCGACTACGATCTACGGGCTGAAATCCCTGCGATTGCGATCGCCACCGCCCTGAAAACAGCCCAGGTTGCCCCCCTGCCCGTGGGGATTGAGGGGACTGCGAAAGCCACGGTAACGATAACGGGGCCGCTCCCACAACCTGTGGTTGCCGGTGTGATCGCGACCACGCAGCCCACCCGGGTCGATCGCGTTGTCTTTGAGCAGATCAGCGGCAGTTTTAAGCTCAATGGCCCGAATCTCCTGCTGTCGGCTCTTAAAGCAAAGCCATTGGTGGGGGGAACGATCGCGGGACAGGGGCAGGTAAAACTGACCGATCCCCAGGGAATGGTTCTGGATTTGACGGCCCAGGATATCCCCGCCGATACCTTTGCCCGTCTCTACGGCAGTCCCGCCCTGCCCTTCAACCTGGGGCCAATGACGGCCCAGATTCAAGTGTTTGGCCCCCTGGCCCAGGTGCAAACGGTGGTCAACTGGCAGGCCCCCCAAGCTACCTATCCGGCCCAAGGGGCGTTGACGATCGCGGGGGGCGTGATTCGACTCCAAAAAGCCCTGGCTCAAATTGACGGCGGGCAACTGGCGGTGCAAGCGGAGATTGCCAATGGTCGCTGGCAGGCGATCGTGGATGGCCAGCAATTGCCCCTGGCCCGACTCCAACCGACCAATGGGGATCTGGCCCTACAAGGGGTTCTGGAGGGTCAGATCCAACTGGCCGGGAGCCTGGAAGCCGCAGGCTTAGCCACCACCCAGGCCACGGCCCAATTGCAACTGCCCCAGGGCGTCACGATCCAGCGCCCCCAAGGCGCGACGCAAGTTTCGCAGCCCATTACTGCGCAGTTGGCTTGGGATGGGGAACAGGTCCTTGTGCAAACGGTTAACGCGGGCCAAATTCAAGCCAATGGCACCCTCCAGGTGGATACCCGTTCGGCAGCTACGCCGAGTATTCAAAACTTGACCCTGAATCTGGCCGTCGATCGCTACGATTTGCAAACCCTGCAAGCCTGGTTGCCCGCTGCCCTCCCCCTGCCCGTGGAAACAACGGGTTGGGCTAGTTTTTCCGGCCAACTCCGGGGTGCCCCCAGCCAGCTTGCCCTAGTGGGCGATCTCCAGCTAGAGCAACTGGTCATCAACCAGTGGGCCTTTGCTCCCAGTCTGGCTGGCCCGATCCACTTTGCCCCTGAGCAGGGCTTGGAGTTGGCATTGAGGGGCGATCAGGATCAGATCCAATTGACCCTCACGCCCGACTATCGCCCCAGTACTTTCCTAGTCCAGCGCCAGGATACCCACCTCGCCGGTACCACCCTGGGGGATGATACACTCCGGGTGACCCTGGCCAATTTACCCCTGGGGATTTTTAACTTTATGCCCGCCGCTGCCATTGGGCTAGGGGCCATGACTGGCTCCGCTTCCGGAGAGGCAACCCTGAACCTGCGCCAGTGGGAAACTACGGGCACGATCGCGATCGCTGACCCTGCCCTGGGCTATCTTCAGGCCGATGCCTTCCAGGGAGAGTTTCGCTATGTGAATGGCGTGGCTTCATTGCAAAATGGGGTCTTGACCGAGGGCCAAACCCAGGTTCAGGTCACAGCCCACTTCAATCCTGCCGAACAAGCCCCCTTTCAGGCCCATATCCACGTTCCTGATGCCCGCACCCAGGACCTGCTGCGGATGCTCCAGTGGTTTGAGATTAGTGACATTGGCCGGGGCTTCCGTCCGCCCAACTATGTGAGCGCGGCCACCGTGCGCCCGGTGCCGATCGAGGCCAACCAGATGTCGATTCTGGCGCAAATGCAACGTCTGGCTGAGTTACAGGTTCTCCAGGAACAGCAAGCGGCTGAATTGGCGGCGCAACCGTTGCCCCCCCTAATTGAACTGAATGGCAACTTCCGGGGCGATATCCACCTGGCCGGGTCCCTGGCAACGGGACCGACAATTGACTTTCAGTTCCAGGGCGCGGATTGGCAGTGGGGGAACTACACGGCGGATGAAGTCCTGGTCCAGGGCAAATTTGCCGATGGGGTGGTGAGCTTCCTGCCGATTCGGTTGACTGCGGATGAAGCCTTCTTGACCTTCACGGGCCAACTGGGGATGACGGGCCAAAGTGGCCAGTTCCGGGCGGAAAATATCCCGATTGATCTGTTGCGCCCTGCGATCGCCCTGCCGTTTGACATGACAGGCCAACTGAATGCCCAGGCCGCGATCGCGGGTACCCTGGCCAATCCCCAGGCACGCGGGGAAATTACCCTGGTGGATGGCACGCTAAATCAAGCCCCGATCGAACAGGCCCTGGGTAGCTTTAGCTATGCCGACGCCCGCCTCGACTTTGGGGCCACCATGGCTATGACGGGACCCGATCCTATTCAGGTGATCGGCAGCATTCCCTATCAACTGCCCTTTGCGAGCACGGCTCCCGGTAACGATGAGATTAAGCTGGATGTGGATATCCAGGATAGTGGTTTGGCCCTACTGAATATCCTGTCGCGATCGCAGCTAAATCTGGTGGCAGGGCAAGGTAACCTCAGCCTTCAGGTGCGTGGCACTCTGGATGACCCGATCGCGACGGGGAGTGCGGCCCTGGAAGCGGCGACCCTCACTTCAGCGGCCCTACCGGAGCCGATTACCGATGTCCACGGGACGGCAACGTTTGATCGTGATCGGATTCGGGTTGAAACCCTGAAAGGCCGCTTTGGCGGGGGACAAATCCTGGCGCAAGGGGTGATCCCGATCGCCCATCCCCTCCCGGAAACCGATCCCGACTGGGAAAATCCAGTGACGGTAGATCTCCAGCGGTTGCGACTGAAGCTACAACCCTATGAAGGCGATCTCACGGGACAAGTTCAGGTGACGGGTAGTGCCTTTACCCCTGCCCTCGAAGGGGAACTGACCCTAGCCGATGGGCAAATTCGGCTGGTTGCCCCCACCGAGTCACCCCTATCAACTTCAGAAGCAGCCACCCCGGCAGTCGCCACAACCCGATTGGGCCAGCCGCCGCCCCAATCCTCGATCGCTTTGAATAACCTTCAAATTTCCCTAGGCCGCAATATTCAGATTGTACGGCAGCCCCTATTAAACTTCGTTGCCACGGGGGATCTGACGATTAACGGTAACCTAACAGATATTGAACCCAGTGGGACGATCCGGTTGCGCAGTGGCCAAGTCAACCTTTTTACAACCGAATTTGTGTTGGCCCGCAGCCGTGACAATACGGCGACCTTTAGTCCTGATCAGGGGCTTGATCCGTATCTGGATATTCAATTGGCGACGATCGTGCCGGAGGTGACTCGGACGCCCATTCCCACGTCTACGGTGCCAGAGGGCAACGATGCCCCGGCTACTAACTTAGGGGCACTGCGGACTATCCGAGTCCAGGCCCAGGTGATGGGATTAGCCAGTGAGCTAGCCGATACCAGTGGCGACTCGGAAATTTTGACCCTGACCAGTACTCCCCTGCGCAATGAGGCGGAAATTGTGGCGCTCCTGGGGGGGAGTTTTATCAATTCGATCGCGCAAGGGGAAAGTAGTTTAGTCTTAGCTAATTTAGCGGGGTCAGCCCTGCTCACGAATATCCAATCCCAAATTGGGAATGCCCTGGGCCTAACGGATTTCCGGCTTTTCCCCGTCCTTACCCCCAATCGGGAATCGCGGAGTAGTACTCTTGGTCTAGGGGCAGAGGTTGGGATCGAGTTACCGGGTAATCTTTCGATTTCTGCCCTGCGGGTTTTAACAGACGATCAAATCGGCCAATTTAGCCTCCGCTATCGGATCAACGATGAGATGTTGTTCCGGGGTTCGACGGATTTGTCGGGCAATAGTCAGGCATTGTTGGAATATGAAACGCGATTTTAGGAGATATACGATCACGTTTGCACATTCGCCAGTGGTCTGGGATCTCCGGCCTGGTTGGTTGTTCTACTCAGGGGGTCAAACACCCGCTGGCTTTTCCCCGTCGCCTTCTTCTTCCGTGCCCTGAACATTGGCAATCGGCCATTCCCTCGCTCCCTCCAGCTAGTAATGATCCCTTGCCAGTGCCAACAGGTTAGCCTGTCTTGGCCTTGCGCGATCGTGACTGAGACCCATATCATTCCCTTAAATAAGTCAACGACTCACAGCAAAAACAAAGAAAATAGCAATACAAAATGACAGCATATTACTATACTCAAGTCATTAGTGGAAGGTGTGTATTTTTTGCAGTTCCCTGAAGCGTGGGTGGGGACGACCAAAGGTGAGAGGCAGAAGCAAGTAATAGATCAATATTTAGTATTAATATATTGGCATTGCGAATTTTAAGGACAGCGGCTGCTGGTTCACGGCTGCTGATATCCACACGGGTTCAAGGTGCTAGTCCCCCTACTAGTGTGAGCCAGGTCCCCCCTGCCCCCAGTTCTCCGATCAGTCAACCTCAAATACGCTATCGGCTCGATGAAGGTCGATCTGAAAAACTGAGGCCGAAAGGGCTGACTGTTTCCTGAATTGATCTCAGCATAGGTCGTCGTCTATTCCCGACTCCCCACGCCCGACTCTTGGGCCGACATCTGGCTATACGATCGCACCGTGAACGCTTGAAACGCCTGCTCCACGCCCTTGAGATGCAACGCATGGCCTTGGAGGAGATCACTGGAATCGAGAAAGCCCGCCACCCGCGCCGAGACCAAAATCGTTCCGGGTGTTGCCGCCTCCTGGAGCCGCGCCGCAATATTTACCGCAGGCCCGATCGCCGTATAGTCTGCCCGCACCGCACTGCCGAACATCCCAACCACCACACTCCCCTGGTGAATGCCACACCGGAACTGGATCGACCCGATCCCCTGGCTCACCCACCGCTCATTCAAAGCCAGGAGGTTGGCCTGCATTTGCCGTGCCGTCGCGATCGCGCAGCGGGCCTGCTCCGCAGCGGGCAACTCTTCCGGTGCCCCAAACAGGGCCAAAATGCCATCCCCTAGGAACTTATCCACCGTTCCCCGGTTGGCAAAAATGGCCTCCACCATTCCCTCCAGATATTCATTCAATAACGCTGCCACCCGCCGCGACTTCAGCCGACCCGCCAGCCGGGTAAAGCCAACAATATCACTGAATAAAATCGTCACTAACCGGGGTTCCGGACTCAAATCCAGCGACAAATCGCCAACAGCGGCCTTTTTGACCAGGGATGCGGGCAAAAACCGCCGCAGGACTGATTCTGTTAAGTAGGTATTGAGTTCGGCTACCCGTTGATACAACCGGGACTGTTGCACCGCGATCGCCGCCTGGGTTGCCACCGCCAACGCCAACTCCACCTCGCTGGGCAGCCAATGGCGAGGCAACGCCACCTGTCGCAGGGAAATACTGCCAATAATCTTGCCATCCGTGACCAAGGGCACAATCAACAGCGATCGGGTTTGGGGATGGGGCACCATATCCGGCAACTGGAACTCTGGATGTTTCTGCACATCATCGATCACCACCGGTTCCTGGTGGAGTAGCAACTCCTGAAGGGCGGGATTACTTTCGATCGGCACACTGGATTGGGGCAAGGGTGCGGGCGAAGGAGGGTAGACAGGCACATTAGACAGCCGCTCCTCCCATTGCCGATGGTTGATGGCCATCAAGCGCTCATCTTCTGCCTGCGGATACCCAATGCCCACGTCCCCCAGCTCCCCCGTGGCCAGGGGTGAGATCCGATGGGTCGATGCCGAGGTTGCACTATCCCCAGCCCCTGGGGCAGGTCCACCCACCCCCGACTCCCGTGTATACAACCCCACGCACTGGACAAACTGATCGCCTTCCGACCACAGGGAGAGGGCACAGCTATCCACCCGCAGTGCTTCCCCCAACTGTTGAGTAATCGCCGCAAAAATCTGCTGGGGGTCCAGACTAGAGCGAATTGCCGTCGTAATGGTATTGACCAGGGACTCCCGTTGTGCCAGTGCCCGCACCCGTTCATAGGATTGGGCTTGGGCGAGGGCAAGGGCGGCTTGATCGGCAACCGTACTAATCAGCGTGACATCGGCTTCATCCCAAAAGCGCGGCTGGCCACACTGGTGTAACCCCAGAACGGCCATGAGTTCCTGGCGACAGATCAAGGGCACCAGCAAACTGGCGTGAATATCCATTGTCTCGTAGATCTGCCGCACCCCCTGGCCCGCTACGGGATCGCCCCCGGCGAGCGGGACCGCCATCTGACACGCCGCCTCTAGTTCATCGAGATTATGAATCCGTTGGACTTCCCGTGTTGCCCATACGGTTTGTTGTAAGGGTGATTCAACGATCGCGGGCGGGATACCGGCAGGGGGTGCTGGTAGGGGATCGAGGAAGGCGGCCTCCAGGGTTGCGAATGTCGTCGCGGCGGGTTTCTCCTGCCCCCGCTGATAAAGAAAGGTCTCGGCTTGTAGCTGATTGTCCTGACAAGGGCGTAGTAAGCAGTAGTCCACATCAAAGGACTGGCCAACCGCCTCGACGATCGTTTGGAGGATTTGGCGATAATCCAGGGCACTGCGAATCGTATTGGTCAGCGTATTCAGCAGCGACTCCTGGCGCAGGGTCCGGGCTAATTCTTGGGTCCGCGCCCGCAGCACATTGTGGGTATCAACCGCCTGTTTCACCACCCCCTTCAGTTCCTGATCATCCCAGGGTTTGGTGACATACTTAAAAACCCGGCCCGCATTAATGGCCTCTACCAGATCCTCCACATCGGTATAGCCCGTGAGGATAATCCGGATCGTATCGGGGTATTTGGTCGCCGTCAGGCTGAGGAACTCCGTCCCACTCATCATGGGCATCCGCTGGTCGGAAATGATGACCGCCACGTTGCCCTCTTGTTCAAGGATTTCCAACGCCTTAGGACCACTTTCTGCCCGTAATACTTGATACTCACGGCGGAAGGTGCGGTACAGCAAATCCAGGTTGTCAGGCTCATCATCGACAACCAGTAACTTCGGTTTTTTTGTGTTTGCTGGGGACCTCATGCACCGCTCTCCTGCTGCCAGGGCAGTCTTGACTAATCACGCTGCCACCTCCTGTTGCCAGTTTTCGGGGGGAAGGGGCCTTAAGGAGGGGAATAGATGTTATCCGAAAAACTGGTTTGCTCAGGCTGTTATCATCATGGTGAATACACAGAATCGCTAGGGCTGGAAACAAGTTCCCCCGGTTATCGCAGCTTTGCTGGCGCACCCCAGATAAATTTTAATCTGAGTCTTCCCTGACTGGCAGGTGCCCTTTCCTCACCCGCCTGCTCACCCACGACGATCGTTAAAACTTGATTTGTTATGACATTCTGGGGTTGAACCCCTCTGTCCGGATAGACCGAGGCGACACCCGGTCTTGCTAACCACCTCGGTTGGGCACCCATCTTAAAATTGTTCCGAGGTGCAAGAACTCCTTCATTATCATTTAATATTCTGATATCGGCGTCGATCGCAGATCAGGCCGTTTGGTTTGAATGCAGCCTTTGGGGCATCTTACGGGGCGTGGGGGATCGGACACTGGCTTGGGGCATTGAGGTTAGCCCTTAGCATACCAACCTTTCCCGCAAGCTGGTGTGACGGAGATCCTTGGCGAGTAACTTAGTCCAATTTCCTAACCATTTGGGGGCCTGCTGAACGATGCGACCTTCTTCCCCACAAGCCGTGCTGCTCGTGGATGGTTATAACATTATTGGTACGTGGCCCAGCCTCCAAGCCTTGCGAGATGGGCAAAATCTGCGATCGGCCCGTCAGCAGCTCGTGGATACTTTGATCAATTATGCGGCGTTCCGGGGCTACGAAACCCAATTAGTGTTTGATGCCCAATATGCGAATGCGGCCCAGGGACGGCATCGACACCACCGCCACGAGAAAATGACCCATACCCTATCGGTCTACTACACCAAGTTTGGGGAAACAGCAGACTCTTTTATTGAGAAGTCTTGCTCCCGCTTTCGGCAGGATATCCGGCGCTTTGAGCAACGGTTGATTGTGGCAACCTCCGATCGTGCCCAGCAGCTAACGGTTGTGGGGTATGGGGCCGAATGTATGTCTGCGGCGCAACTGGCGGCTGATGTTGATCTCGCCCGCCAGCAACAAGCCAGCAAGCAACGGCAAACGCGACGATCGACGAATCGCTTGCTCGCTAACCGCCTTGATCCCCAGGTCCGTCAACATTTGGCCCGTCTGCGCCAGGGTGATGGGGGCTAGTACTCGGCGATCCGTAGCTGACGACAGGTGCTTCGTCGCTGATGCCAGCCCCTTCGGCGATCCGAGGAAACCCCTTTTGCGCCGCTTTCAGCGATTTAGTATTTTTTTTGCCCTTAGCCCTTGCCAAAGGTTCCTACTTGTCGCTAGTATGGATTTCGCACGATCCTCAGTAGCTCAGTGGTAGAGCGGTCGGCTGTTAACCGATTGGTCGTAGGTTCGAATCCTACCTGGGGAGTTGAATGTTGAGCAGATTAACCGTCAGGGCCTCATCCCCCGCAAGATCCGATCGCGTTGGTCCCCGAAATTAGGCGATTGTAACCGTCGAGGTCGCGTGCAGGGGCAGGTCGCACTAGAAGTGTTAAGGGCAAACGACCATCCCGATAGACCTGTCCGTGGTCTTAGGCGGGTTGATCCTCCCCCATGAAGACATAACCCTTCCCTGGGACTGGGGTGGGTTTACCGAAACCGCCGATATCCCCCGCGTTCCGAGGGAACCCGCTCCTGCCAACATTGGGACGAGGGATAGCAGGACGCATGGGTTAGGGCATCGTCTAGGACGACAAAGATTGGATTTCCGCGATCGCCTGGACATCGGTAGGCAGTTCCAAACAGTAGCCCGCACCGTAAACCGTTTTGATATAACGAGGATGACGGGGATCCGGTTCGAGTTTGGTGCGCAGGTGGCGGATATGAACCCGAATCGTTTCGATGTCATCATCGGGATCATAGCCCCAAACTTCCTTGAGGATTTCACTAGGGGCAACCGTTTGCCCATGCCGTTGGAGCAGGCAATGGAGGAGTTCAAATTCCAGATGGGTAAGTTTAACCGTTTCTTCAAACCAGATGGCTTCAAAGCGCTCCGGGATGAGGGTAAGGGGACCGTAGTTAAGGATTTCGCTGTGTTTGGCGGCTTGGGGGAGGCGATCCGTCCGACGCAACAGTGCCCGAATCCGGGCTAGCATTTCTTCCACTTCAAAGGGCTTGGTCAGGTAGTCATCGGCACCCGCGTTAAAACCTTCCACCTTATCCTGGGTTTGGTCGAGGGCCGTCAGCATCAGGACTGGAATATCGGCAGTGCGCTCATCCCGGCGCAGGCGTTGACAGACGGTTAACCCATCTACCTTGGGGAGCATCAAATCCAACATGATCAGGTCTGGGACCAATTGCACGGCCAAAGCCTGCCCCTTAATGCCATCATCAGCGCGACTGACATCATAGCCAGCCATTTCCAGGTTGACAGCTACGAGTTCTGAAATTGCAGGATCATCATCAATGACCAGTATCCGGGTCATGCCAATTCACTTACCTGTTGCTAGGGTTTACTTGCTCATTCAGAGCTTGGGATGGATAACCGCAAAATACAGCCCATCGCTGGGTTCGCAAAAATAACAGCCAATCGCTGGTTTTGCACCAGGGTGATATCCCAGGGCCGTGGCTTAAAGATGCAAATGGCAAGGTCTTGGGCTGAATCGTGCCACCACAGATTGCTGATAGCAGCGGTTCCAAAGATTAGACATGCCTTGAGGGAGTGCCTTAAGTTTTATCACAAACCCTAAATAAAATCTATGCAAAAGTACAGTATGCGTAATTTATATCAAGATTTTTTGCACTACATTACGGATAATGACCGATCCCCGATCGCCTGTCCCCTCAGAAAATCGTGCCTTGGTGAGATTCCCTGGCTAGCAATAGCCCTGTATCAATTATAACTATTGAAAACGACACCATTCCAGAACCCGGTTCCAGGCCCACCAGGGATCGCGATCGCCACTGGCCTGTTGACTGGCGCGGCTACTCAGGTAACCGACATGGCCCCCATGTTCCGTGAGGCAAAGGTGGAGAGCCGGGTTGCGATCGCACACCGCTTGCAGGTCAGGAACGATCGTTGGATCAAAGAGGGGATCATCGGCTGCATAGAGAATCAAGGTGGGTAACTGCACCTGGGGTAAAAAGGGTAAGGGACTGCTGGCGGCGTAGTAGTCCTCAACACCGGTGAAACCGAGACGGGGAATAACCAATTCGTGGTCAAAGCCCCAAATACTCTGGGCACGGGCGATCGCGGCAGGGTCAAGCATCCCAGGATGGGCAGTGGCGAGGTCCTCGGCAAGGCGATGGAGCGATCGGGCGATCGCCTGCTCTAGGTAACGCCCCAAGGGATGGCGCATGAGGTATTGCAGCGATCGTTGGGAATCGAGGCTGGGGCAAACCACCGCAGCCCCACCCAAATCTTCAGGACACAGCCCCAAGGCACGACTAGCGGGGCTGAGATCCTGGGCCGCTTTCACTCCCCAGAGGGCCAACTGTCCGCCTAGAGAATAGCCCACAAACCAAAAGGGAGGCGGACAACCCAAGGCTTTGGCCTGGGCTGCGATGCGCACAAAATCCTCGCCTTCATAAAGCCCATCGGAGGTGAGGGTGGGGGAAAGTTGCGCCGTTTTCCCATGTGCCCGCCAATCGAACAGGACAACGGCCCGCCCTTGGGCAAAGGCTTTACGTCCCAGAATGTGCAGGTACCACTGATCGTCTAGGCTACCGGTAATCCCGTAGGTAGCCACGATCGTCCCCTGGGGACGCGGGGGAATTGCGACCTGTCCAAAGATGGGGACCGCCTGCTCACCCCGGAAGTAGGCATCCTGGTAGGGGGGTACGGGTTCCTGGACCTGGGTTTGCCAGTGACGCGCTTGCCAGAGGGCCGTGTAGAGGGTCATGGTCAGGCCCTGGCGGAGGGCTAAGGGGGGCTGGTAGCGATGGCTAAAGGCTAGGGCTAATTGCTGTCCGGTCAGTTGGCCGGTGGATGCGGCAGCGTTCGCGTAGCGTCTCCACCGGAGAATCGCGACTGTGGGGATTTGTGGCATCACGGGGGAGGTATGGGGGTTAGGGGGCGGTTACGGTAATAGTACCCGTCATCCCTGCTTCCGTGTGGCCAGGAATCGTGCAGCGCAGGGTATAACGACCGGGTTTCTGGGGAATAAAGACCCATTCCGCCGTTGCCCCTGGTTTTAGTTCGAGTTCGTGAATGGCCCCTTTGATTTCCACCTTACCCGCTTCGACCTTTTGGCTCCAGATAGCGTCGGCGAAATCCTTGGCCGTGAAGTAGTGTTTTTGGGGACTGGGGTTGGTCAGGACCAGTTTGTAGCGTTGTCCAGCAGTAAATTCTAGCGTATTGGGGAAAAACTTCAGTGCGCCAGCCTCGTTACTCAGACTCACCTCAACGGGGAGCGGCGGCTGGGCGATCGGGTTATTGCTCGGAGCCGCGATCGCAGGGGATATCCCCAACCCGCTCCACGCCAGCACAACCCATAAAACCAGGCTGATGAGTCGGCGTTGGCACGCTTGACAATACCTTAGGATCATTGACATGGCTGGAATTTCCTCCCATTCACCATTGGGCACCCAGAAGTCACTAAAGCAGCTAACAGGCTGCTCTTGACGTTTCTTTCAACGTTACCGCATCCCCAATGCGCAAAATTTTTCCGGCTTCACTGGGGCTAATGCGCGTATTAACAGCAAGGCGATAGAAATGGTTCAAACGGGATCGGGCCACGTTAGCCGGTAGCGTCGCCGATCGCTGGGCAATGAACTGCGGCTTAAAGTCAGGTAAAACTTCCCCGGTGAGGGGATGGCGGGTCGGCACAATGCAGCGCTGGCAGGGATTAATGCCTTGCAGGTAAACCGAGCCAATTTGGAAATCCACCGGGCGATCGGGAGCGTCGCCATAGAGATGATCCTCCCAAAAGGCAGGAACTGCCGCGATCTCCAAGTTAGTCCGAAATCGCTGGCGCACCTCCAGGAGTGGCATGGCAACCTTAGCATACCAGTGGGTCATTTCAAGGAGCGTTGCAGTACTCACAACCGTAGGACCGTAGGCTTTGGGGTCGTCGGGGAAGCCTTGGTGTTGGTTTTGTTGCAGGGTAACGGTCATGCTCAGAAAGTCACTCAACCAGGTGGTTAGATGCGATCGGTCTTCATCAAGATGAAAGGTCGTGGCGGTATCTGATCCCTGTACCCGCAGGGTTGTCGTGCGGGACATGAGATCAAACGTGGCCCGAATTCGGTGCAACTGGGGATAGCGTTTGCCATTGACCCAGTTGCCCTCGGTATCCACGATCGCAAACTCACGATCGTGGCGCAACGTCCCCCCCGGTGATAGGGCCACCTTCGTGACTTCCACCCCATCCAGGGATTTGATCGGGTAGACAATAATATGGCTCAGAACAGGCGATTCGCCTTGAAATAGGTTCACGTGACCGCACAGCTAAAGCCTAACCGTATAGGCATCCCGAATTCCTGGCACCTTGAGGACTTCCGCCACAATTCCCTCCGGTAAGGGATCATCAATACTCAGGACCATCACCGCATCCCCCCGTACAATCTTGCGACCCACCTGCATACTGGCAATATTGACATTAAAGCTGCCCAGCAGGGACCCGATTTTACCAATAATCCCCGGCATATCGCGATGGCGGGTAAACACCATGTAGCGGCTAGGGGCGACGTTAATGGGGAAATCATCAATACTGGTAATCCGGACTTCACTTTCGCCCAGCAGCGCCCCGGTGACCGTATGCTCACCAAGTGAACCCGTGGCGGTCAGGCGAAGAGACCCAGAATAGTCCCGTATTGACACATCCCGCGTTTCGACCACGCGAATCCCCCGCTCCCGCGCCTCTAGGGTCGCATTGACGTAATTCACCCGTTCTTGCAGGGCCGGGGACAGTAATCCCTTCAGGGAGGCAACGACGATCGGCTGGGTTTGGGTATCGGCCAGTTCGCCCTGGAGGGTCACATTCAATGACTCCACCCGACCCCCAACCAGTTGCCCCACCAAATTGCCCAGGGTTTCCGCCAGCTCCAGATAGGGCCGCATTTTCTCCAGAATATCGGGATAGAGGCCGGGAATGTTGACAGCGGAGCGGGCCGGTAACCCCAGCAGCACATCCCGGATCTGCTCGGCCACATCGACGGAGACATTGGTTTGGGCTTCTGCCGTAGAGGCTCCCAAGTGGGGGGTGAGAACAATTTGCTTGCCGATCGCCCGCAGGGGGGAGTCGGCTTCCAAGGGTTCGTTCTCGAACACATCCAGGGCGGCCCCCGCAATTTGTCCGGTGGTGATCGCGGTAGCTAGGGCTGCCTCATCGATTACCCCACCCCGCGAACAATTGATAATCCGCGCCGTTGGCTTCATCTTCGCCAAGACATCGGCATTGATTAAATGGGCAGTCTCCTTGGTCTTGGGGACATGCAGGGTAATAAAATCCGATTCCTGGAACAGCAGGTCTAAATCCACTAAGCGACAGCCAATCTGCTCCGCCCGCTCCCGCGAAATGAAGGGATCATAAGCCAGTAGCTTCATTTCCATTGCCTTGGCGATCGCGGCGACGTGGGAGCCAATTTTACCCAGGCCGACAATTCCCAGGGTTTTCTTGTAAACTTCTGCACCGATAAATTGATTACGCTTCCATTCTCCGCCCTTGACTGAAGCATTGGCGTCGGGGATATGGCGGGCGAGGGAAAGCATCATGGCAACGGCGTGTTCGGCAGCGGCGATCGTATTGCCTTCTGGCGAGTTGACCACCACAATCCCTTGACGGGTGGCGGATTCCACATCCACATTGTCCACCCCAACCCCGGCCCGACCGATGATCTTGAGTTGGGCGCCCGCTTCGATCATGTCCTTGGTTACCCGTGTGCCCGATCGGATCATCAGAGCGTCGTACTCTGGCATGATCCGCACCAGTTCTTCCGGCGGCAGGCCGACCTTCACATCTACTTGGGCAACTTGTTGCAGGATATCAATTCCCGCTTGATCGATAGAGTCAGAGACAAGGACCTTGGGCATGGGTTCAACTAAGATTAAGGAAAGGAGTAGAGGCTAACCCCACTAGCCAGTCTGGGACTTGGGCAGAAGGCTGCGCTTGTCCAACTGTGGGATTCAAAAACAGCCGCGATCGACCATAATGACGATCGCAACGCAGCCCAGCGGACTGCCAATACACCATCTTACCGAGAAAATGGGTCTAGAGCACCGTCCTTCTAGGACAGCTTTGGCTTTGGGAGACGTTTGATCCCGTCTCGTAATCCTTCTGCTGGAGACACCTGCTTAGACGCTGCCTAAGCTGTAAGCTTCTCCCACTCCCCATCCGAAAGCCTTAAATTGTATACTTTTGTTCTATTCATTACAGTTGCCATGTACTATAAAAGTACAACGGGAACGGTAATCAACCTGTCTAATTTTTTGAGGCGAATAGCTTCAAGACCAAATAAAGATCAAACAGGACTTGTTGTCAGGCACCTAGGGTAGGGCATAGCCAAATTCACGCTTGGGGAGAGTCCCACCTCTGGTTTAGACTACGCAAGACATCTAGGTTAAGTGGTCTTGGTGAATCAAGAATCCTCGCGCCTTTAGGCCGGGGAGTGTCAAACCTGTTCCTTTACACCGTCAATGAGTGAACGCGCCTTTTGGTTAGCCTGGTCCCAAATTGAGGGGCTGGGAACAACTTTAATTCGCCGCTTAGCACAGCAGTTGGGTTCGCTTGCTGCGGCTTGGGAGGTTGATCTCGCGACTCTGGGCCAGATTGAGGGCATTGGCCCCCAATTGCTGGACCGCATTGCGATCGCCCGTCGGGATTGCGATCCCATCACTGGCTGGGCGCAACACCAACATGACAATCCCCACTTTTGGCTCCCGATCGACCCTGACTATCCCCGACTATTGCTCGAAATTCCCAGCCCCCCTAGCTGTCTCTATTACCACGGGACCGTTGACCCCGCAGAGATCATGGGCCAAATACCGACGATCGCGATCGTGGGCACCCGTGATCCTTCCGAGTATGGGCGGCGTTGGACCCGACGCATTGCCGCAGCGCTCGCCCAGCAGGGCGTTGTGGTGGTTTCAGGCATGGCGGAAGGGATTGATACGGAAGCCCATACGGCGTGTTTAGAAGCAGGGGGGCGGACGATCGCGGCTCTGGGCACTGGGGTTGATCAGATCTATCCCCGTCGCAACCGGGAACTCTATGGCCGCATCCTGAAGCAGGGCTGGGTGACCAGTGAATACCCGGCAGGTACCCAACCCGATCGCCTCAACTTCCCTCGCCGCAACCGCATTATTGCGGGACTGGCACGGGCGGTATTGGTCATGGAGGCCCCTGGTAAATCCGGAGCACTGATCACGGCTCGTCTTGCCAACGAGTTTGGCCGCGAGGTTTACGTGCTACCCGGCTCCCTCGACAATCCGCGATCGTTGGGGTGTCTCGGCCTGCTCCAGCGGGGTGCCCAGGTGATCCTGAACGAAGGGGATCTACTTCAACAATTGGGGGCCATTCCACCTTTAGACGCTGGCCCCATGCTGCGACCCAGTTCCCCTAAACCACCCCCTAACCTGGCACCCCACCTCGCCCAAGTGTTAGCCGCTGTCCCAGCAGAGGCCACATCCCTGGATCAAATTGTCTTGGCCACGGGGCTAGAGACGGGGATCGTGAGCAGTGCCCTGATGCAGTTGGAAATGCTGGATCTGGTTACCCAGTTACCGGGACTGCGGTACCAACAACTTCATCCCTAAAGCTGGCCACAATCGGCAATGACCACGGGCTGGCTGGTGCGAC
The DNA here is from genome assembly GCA_037445115.1 of Coleofasciculaceae cyanobacterium bin_20. Taxonomy (GTDB): domain Bacteria; phylum Cyanobacteriota; class Cyanobacteriia; order B231; family B231; genus Trichothermofontia. Next base: position 26,208 of record JBBILC010000002.1, on the reverse strand, counting down.
CGCTGGCGCTACCCACCTGCTCCATCTGGCGGACCACATCCATGCCCTCAATGACACGGCCAAAGACGACGTGTTTGCCATCGAGCCAGGGGGTGGCCACCGTGGTGAGGAAAAACTGCGAACCGTTGGTATTGGGACCCGCATTGGCCATACTCAGCAGGCCGGGTTCCGTATGCTTGAGTTGAAAATTCTCATCGGGGAACGATCGCCCATAGATAGACTCACCACCTGTGCCGTTGCCTCTGGTGAAGTCCCCCCCTTGGCACATAAAGTCAGGGATAATTCGGTGGAAGGCAGACCCCTTAAAGTGCAGGGGCTTGCCAGCGGTGCCTACTCCCTTCTCGCCCGTGCAGAGGGCACGGAAATTTTCAGTCGTTTGGGGGGCAACATCGGCGCGTAGCTCCATCACAATGCGTCCGGCAGGCTGGTTGCCGATCGTGATATCAAAAAAAACACGGGGATTCGTTGCTTCACTCATAGTTCGGTTATCAGTTGCGGGTTAGGATAGCGGGACATGGTAACTGGTGAGGGATCTCTACCCTTACCCCAGGGGGCTGGGAGCGGTGAACCATGCCCAGGGATCTGCCGTTATTGTGACATTGCTTGGGACACGAATACCAAACTTCCGCGTTCTGTTAATGGCAGAGTGTTGTTCCCGATACCCCCATCGATTTGCCGTCAAGATAAAAAAAAAGTAAAAAAGTAAAAGGTGAATCTTTAGCAACAGTTGATCTTGATCTTTGTCCAACCCTGGAAGCTACATGCAGGCCCCTTCTGTGATCTCATCCCCTAGTACGGAGGCACCCCTCCAACTCCTGCTGTTTGTGGATAAGCGACCAAATTCAAGGGAACAGATTCGGCAGATCCGCAGTTATCTCAAGGAGTTGGACTCCCGCTTCGACTACGATCTCCAGGTGATTGATGTCAGTGAGCAGCCCTACCTGGTGGAGCACTTTAAGCTGGTGGTGACCCCTGCCCTGATCAAAATCCACCCTGATCCCCGCCAAATCCTCACGGGCAATAACCTGATGGTGCAAATTGGCCATTGCTGGCCCCGCTGGCAGCGATCGGTCGAGGACTATCTCGCAACCTGTCAGACCCCAGCCAACCTGTTGGAGGGGGGAGCCAGTCCAGTCTATGCTCCGTCGATCGTGAATGCGGCGGAGTTGATGCGCTTATCGGATGAAATTTTTCGTCTGAAACAACAGCAGGAGGAACTTAAGGAACAACTTCAGTTCAAAGATCGGATTATTGCCATGCTGGCCCATGATTTGCGTAACCCCCTCACGGCAGCCGCAATCGCCGTCGAAACCCTGGAATTAAGTCAAGATCCCAACGATGTGCGGGCCTCACGCTTGACTCCAGCCCTTATCGGCCAGCTCCTCAAACATGCCCGGACCCAGATCCGTGAAATCGATCGCATGATCACCGATATTTTGCAGGCGGCACGGGGGAATACGGCGGAGATTCGCGTTCAACCGCAAATTTTGAACCTGGGCCAGTTATGCGAATCTGTTTTTGATCAATTTAAGGAAAAATTACACTTAAAAACCCAGCGTTTAGAAACGGATATCCCCAGCGATTTGCCTCTGGTTTATGCTGATCGCGAATGGGTGCGACAGGTGCTCTTAAACCTCTTGGATAATGCTAGTAAATATACGCCTGAGTTTGGCACAATTCAGGTGTCAATTCTGCACCGAACAACACAAAAAGTTCAGGTCAGTATTTGTGATAATGGTCCAGGTATTCCAGAGGCCGATCGTGAGCGAATCTTCCAAGAAAAGGTGCGGCTAAAACGGGATGAAGATCAGGAGGGATATGGTTTAGGGCTATCCCTCTGTCAACGGGTGATTCGTGCTCACTATGGCCAAATTTGGGTGGATTCAGTCACTAACCAAGGCAGTTGTTTCCACTTCACCCTGCCAGTTCATCGCAACTAAGAAATTGTGATTTTGATTGACCTATTTGATGGGTAATGGTATGCCATCCGAATCCGTATGAGACCCTATTTAACTGTTCCCATTCAAGATTGTGGTGAACCCTTGGTTGAAATTGATCCGATGATCGCTCGGATTACCCCCCACCCCTATCAACGTCTCGGCGCTCCCTATGACCATCAATCGCCCTTTTCCCTGCGCCAATCTGTCCACGATCGCCTCCTAGTCGCCCAAGCCCACCTCACAACCCGCCAGCCCGGTTGGCGGCTTCAAGTCTTTGATGCCTACCGACCCCTGGCGGTCCAGCAATTTATGGTGGACTATACCTGTGCCCAGATGGCTAGGGCGCAGGAACTTGATCCCAGTCACCTCACCCCCGCTCAGCGGCAGGCGATTACCACCCAGGTAGCGCAATTTTGGGCGATACCCAATCCTGATCCGGCCTGTCCGCCGCCCCACAGCACTGGCGCAGCCGTAGATCTTACCCTTCTAGATGCGGTCGGCAATGCGGTGGCAATGGGTAGCGCGATCGATGAACTCTCCCCACGTTCGTATCCCGACTACTTTTGCGACAATCCCGATCCCCAAGCCCAGGCATGGCACCGATCGCGCCAACTACTGCGGGAAGTGATGCTTGCCGCTGGTTTTTGCCAACACCGTTACGAATGGTGGCACTTTTCCTATGGAGATCAGATGTGGGCCTGGTTGACAGCGGCGACTGATCCGAGCCAGCCCCCCATTGCCCGTTATGGTCGTCTCGTGCCCAAGCACGGCAACCCTGCGCACCGGTAGGGGATTGACGACTGACTAACACACCTACCCCCCCTGCCGAATGCCCGCTTTCCCTAGAAAAACTATCCGGATAGATAGCGGGGTTTCTCGTATAGAGGGGTGGTAGATGCACCCTGATTACCAGCTCCTGACGACCTGTCGGGAGCTTTTTATTTGGGCTGGCGACGTTGCGTGCGTTGGCCAGTCTGGGTGTTTGGGCTGCCTGGAAGTGCTGCCAGTGGGTTGGGGACACCCTATCCCTGCCGCCAGCATCGACCCCCAGTCAATCCAGTCAACCGTAATAAAAGGCAATTTCCTTTTCTTTGAGGGGCGCGAAGTCAGCCTCCACCAGCATTTGATCTAATTCAGCTTGGGGGATGTGTTTCACACCAATCCGAACAATGCGCGATCGCATCGTGTTGGAAACCCCACTCCGCTGCCGCTGACCTTCTAGGGCCATGACCTTTTGGTAAAGGGCCAGTTTAGCAGGGGGAATCGGGGTGCCATCGAAGTCAATTCCCTGCGCGATCGCCCGATCAATCGCGTCCGCCCCTGTCGTGCTGCCTGAGGCATGATCAGTCATAGTCTGGAATTAGAAAAACAAACGGCCCCCCAATTCTAGGGGATCGGTAGACCGATCGGGCCATCCTAATTTGTGCCAAATTTGTGCCGACCCCTTAGTCCCATTGTCTCTAGATCAGGCTAGAAGCCGTAGCGACCATAGGCCATTTGACTCGCCAGGGTGTTAATCAGCGTGGTGAGGACCGGATTCAGCAGGAAAATTGCCAGCATGGGTGAAAAGTCTAGCCCCCCCAACGGTGGGATAATCGCCCGAAATAGGTTCAGGTAAGGGTCCGTCAGTTGGCTCAGGATTGAAAAGGGGGGATTGTACCAGTTCACATTTGGGAACCAACTTAGGAGAATCCGAATAATCAACAAGACCAGGTAAAATTGCAGTGCCGTTGACAGGGTGTCAAAGAGTAAGGGCAGAGGAGAATTCATAGGGACAACCGTTTTATGCAAAAGTCGCCAAGTCGGCTACAGCGTTCCCATTTAGTTTAACCAATCCCTCCCCCAATAGAACAGCGCCTTTCTGGAACCGTATCTTGCTGGGCAGACCGATTGCTGTCTCATCTGTCTGAGTAGTTGCCTAGCGCCCTTGCGGGCAGCCCCTTGTGGGCAGCTCACTTTGGGCAGCCCACCTTTTTGCAGTCATCCCCTCACTCCCTTCTATGGTTATCTGGACACTATGATCTCTGCTCGTTCTCCCCGTCGCCTCTTGATCACAGGCGGTGCTGGCTTTATTGGTGCCAATTTTGTCCACTCCTGGCACCGCCACTACCCGGACGATCGCCTGGTGGTCCTAGATGCCCTCACCTATGCGGGTAATCGCTACAGCCTTGCGCCCTTGGAAACCGATCCCAATTTTCGCTTTGTACTCGGCAATATTTGCGATCGTGAGCTGGTGGAGCAAGTCCTGCGACAGGAGCAGATTGATACCGTTGCCCACTTTGCGGCAGAGTCCCACGTCGATCGCTCGATTTTGGGACCCGCTGCCTTTGTCCAAACCAACGTGGTCGGGACCTTTACCCTGCTTGAAGCTTTCCGGCAACACTGGCGCAGTTTGGGGCAACCCGACACCTACCGCTTCCTCCACGTCTCCACAGATGAGGTCTATGGGAGCCTAGGTCCCGATGATCCAGCCTTTACCGAAGTCACCCCCTATGCCCCCAATAGCCCCTATTCCGCCTCGAAAGCGGGCAGTGACCACCTCGCACGGGCCTACTTCCATACCTACCAACTGCCCACGCTAATTACCAATTGCTCCAATAACTACGGTCCTTTTCACTTTCCAGAGAAGCTCATTCCCCTCTGCTGCATTAACATCTTGTTGGGGAAACCCTTACCGATTTATGGGGATGGCCAAAATGTGCGCGACTGGCTGTATGTCCAGGACCACTGCCGTGCCCTAGAGACGGTCATCCACCACGGCCAGCCCGGAGAAACCTACAATATTGGGGGCTGTAATGAGGTCAAAAACCTGGATCTGGTGCAGATGTTGTGTGATCTGATGGATGAGTTGGCCCCAGCGTTGCCCGTGCGCCCCAGCCGCCAATTGATCACGTTCGTCAAAGATCGACCGGGCCACGATCGCCGCTATGCCATCAACGCCACCAAACTGCGCACAGAACTGGGCTGGGAACCCACCGTGACTGTAGCTGAGGGATTACGCCAGACGGTACGATGGTTTCTCGATAACCGGGATTGGTGGCAACCGCTCCTGTCGGCGGAGTACCAGGACTACTACCAGCAGGTATATGCCCGGTAGCCATGCCCACGCAGCATAACCGCTATAAAACTTAACAGCAGTGGCGCAAGCAAATAATTTTCTCTGGGTATCCCCGCTTTGGTAGACTTGGAAACTGGGATCATAAAGGATACCTGACCGAATCATGGTCTTGCTAATCTGCCAGTTGGGTTGCAGCTTGGCGAGTTCACAAAGACGCTAAAAGACGCAAAATTTGCCTTGGAGAGGTAGGCTCTGTGGAAAACACCATTGGCTTAGAGATTATTGAAGTCGTTGAAAAGGCGGCGATCGCCTCGGCTCGTTGGATGGGTAAGGGTGAGAAAAACACCGCTGACCAGGTGGCTGTTGAGGCCATGCGCGAGCGGATGAACCAGATTTATATGCGCGGTCGGATTGTCATTGGTGAAGGGGAGCGGGACGAAGCCCCCATGCTCTACATCGGTGAAGAGGTGGGCATTTGCACCAGAGCCGATGCCAAGAACTACTGCAACCCCGAAGAATTGGTCGAGATCGACATCGCCGTTGACCCCTGCGAAGGCACCAACCTCGTTGCCTATGGTCAGCCCGGTTCAATGGCAGTGCTGGCGATCGCGGAGAAGGGAGGGCTATTTGCAGCGCCCGACTTCTATATGCGCAAGCTGGCGGCTCCTTCCGTGGCCCGCAATCACGTCGATATCCGCAAAACCCCCACGGAAAACCTGAAGATCCTGGCCGACTGCATGGATCGCACGGTCGAAGAACTGGTGGTCGTGGTCATGGATCGGCCTCGCCACAAAGAATTGATCCAGGAAATTCGCCAAGCCGGGGCACGGGTCCGCCTGATTAGCGATGGCGATGTTTCGGCAGCCCTTTGTTGTGCCTTTGCCGGGACCAATATTCACTGTCTGATGGGGATCGGCGCGGCTCCGGAAGGGGTGATTTCAGCGGCAGCCATGCGCTGTCTCGGAGGTCACTTCCAAGGTCAGTTGATCTATGATCCCGATGTGGTCAAGACGGGCCTGATCGGTGAAAGCAAGGAAGGCAATATCGCCCGCTTGAAGGAAATGGGGATCGAAGATCCCGATCGCATCTACAACGCCGACGAATTAGCCTCTGGTGAGACGGTGCTGTTTGCAGCCTGTGGGATTACGCCGGGGGTGCTGATGGAAGGCGTTCGGTACTTCCACGGGGGTGCCCGGACCCAAAGCCTGGTCATTTCCAGCCAGTCGAAGACGGCCCGCTTTGTAGACACCATCCATATGTTTGAAGAACCCAGGTACCTCCAACTGCGGTAATCCCCGGATGTTAAACCACGGTTGGATGATCTCTTAAGTTCGACTAAACCCTGTGGGATAGCCTGCTAGGTTGTCCCCAGGTCATTTTCCCCTGCATCCCGCTTGGTACACTGGGATGATGCCCCTCTCGTTAGCAACACGTCATTAACATAATGAATATTGCGGTCATTGGTCTCAGCCACAAAACAGCAACGGTTGAAGTACGAGAAAAACTCAGCATTCCTGAACTCCAGATGCAGGCGGCGATCGCCCATGTTAAGGCTTGCCCCCACATTGATGAAGTTGCGATTCTGAGTACCTGCAATCGTCTTGAGATTTATTGTGTTGCCTCCGAAACCGATCTCGGTTTACGGGAAGTCATGCAATTTTTGGCTGAGCATAGCCAGATCCCCCTCAATGATCTGCGCCGCCATTTATTCATCCTTCTGCATGAAGATGCGGTGATGCGGCTGATGCGGGTGGCAGGTGGCTTGGATAGTTTGGTGCTAGGGGAAGGGCAGATCCTCTCCCAGGTGAAGCAGGCCCACAAACTAGGGCAACAACACCAAGGGGTCGATCGCATTCTCAATCGGTTATTTAAACAAGCCATTACGGCAGGGAAACGGGTCCGCACGGAAACCGAGATCGGCACAGGTGCCGTTTCTATTAGCTCCGCTGCTGCCGAACTGGCCCAACTGAAGGTTCAGGCGCAAGCCCGTCTGGCCGATCGCGATGGTCACCAGAGCAATAGTCATACGGCTGTCCTCACGAAACCCTTTGAGGAACATCGGGTCGCCATCCTCGGTGCGGGGAAGATGGCACGGCTCTTGGTGCAGCACTTGGTCGCTAAGGGAGTCAAAGAGATTACCATTCTGAACCGATCGCGCCCCCGTGCCGATGAGCTAGTGCGGCAGTTTTCGGGTAACGGCACGACCGTCACGGCCTTATTGATGGATGACCTGCTGCCTACGCTTCAGCGCTCTGATATTGTCTTTACCAGCACGTCTGCCACGAGTCCGATTATCGATCGGGACCTACTGACCTCGACCTTGGCCCCGCAACAGTCCCTAATGCTGATCGATATTTCCGTCCCCCGCAATGTCCATGCCGATGTGGAAACCTTGGCCCAGGTGCAGTCCTTCAATGTGGATGACCTGAAGGAAGTGGTGGCTCAAAACTACGAAAGTCGGCGGCAAATGGCCCAGCAAGCCGAAGCGCTGCTCGAAGAAGAAGCCGCAGCCTTTGATGCCTGGTGGCAAACCCTAGAAACGGTGCCCACGATCAGCAGCCTGCGGGATAAGGTGGAAACCATTCGGGAACAGGAACTAGAGAAAGCCCTCTCACGGTTAGGGTCAGAGTTCGCTGAAAAACACCAGGAGGTCATTGAAGCCTTAACGCGGGGGATTGTGAATAAGATCCTCCACGACCCAATGGTGCAGTTACGGGCACAGCAAGATATCGAAATGCGGCGACAGGCGATCGAAACCCTGCGGCTCCTGTTTAACCTGGATGCCGAAGCGATCTCCCAGGGTTAAGGGAATCTCAATAATTAAGGCGGTGGTAGTTGCGGCGGCAGAACCGCCCGCTTCACCCCCTTATGGTTGTGTGGGCACAGTTGCGAAAATTAGTATTTTCCCATGTGCCTCTAATTTTGATTTACGAGGTCCAAAACGGGGTCCAAAAAAATCAGGGCAAGTACTCTACCTGCCCTGATACTTTTATTTTTGGGTTATTTACCCTCTAACTAAGACTTCAGCGCGTTTGCCCCACCGACGACTTCCAGAATTTCCTGCGTAATGGAGGCTTGACGAGCCTTGTTATAGGACAGGGTGAGGGTCCCAATGAGTTGCGAGGCATTCTCACTCGCATTGCTCATCGCCGTCATCCGAGCCGCCAGTTCACTCGCCGCCGACTCCTGCATCGCCCGCAGAATTTGATTACTCAGGTACAGGGGCAACAAGGCATTGAGGATTTGCACCGGGTCCTGCTCAAAGATCATATCCCGTGGCAGGGCTTGCGTTGGTGTTGTTACTCGCTCCCGTTCGACTTCAAACTGACCGGCGCGGGTCGTCAATCGGAAAATTTCATCATCCGCTGCGGCCAAGCCTTGGGGATCTAAAGGCAACAGGGTTTGGACGGCGGCGCGGGAACTGATCAACGAGACAAAGCGGGTGTAGATCAACTCGACGCGATCGACCGACTCCGACAGGTATTCCGAAAGAACCTCGTCCTGGATCGTGGTTGCTTCCTCCGCCGTGGGAATTTGCTCCAGATTAGCGAAGGTAACATTAATCGGTTGATCGCGCCGTTGAAAGTACTGGATCGCTTTGCGACCAATCAAAATAAACGAATACTCAATCCCCTGGGCCTGAAGTTCCTTGGCCCGCATTTCCGCCCGTCGGATGACGTTCGTGTTGTAGGCCCCACACAGCCCCCGATCGCCCGAAATCACAATCAGCGCCACCCGGCGGACTTCCCGCTCCCGGAAGAGGGGCAGGCTCACATCTTCAAACTTTAGACGGGCCTGTAGACCCCCTAATACCTGCGCTAGGCGATCGGCAAAGGGACGGGTTGCCAGCACTTGCTCCTGGGCACGCCGCACCTTTGCTGCCGCCACCAGACGCATTGCTTCAGTAATTTTTTGGGTATTTTTGACAGACTTAATGCGATCGCGAATCGCTTTGAGATTAGGCATATTCCTCCAGGCTCTTTTGGCTAATCGGCAGTAATCAAGGGTTAGGCAAGGTCTACGGGGGGAGGGCCGTTTTGAGTTTCGAGGTTTGAGTTTTGAGTTCTGAGTTTTGGGTTCTGGCTTTTGAGTGCTGGGAGACAGCCGGGACGGCTATCCCACAAGCGGTTTCTCAATCCAGACAGCCGGGACGGCTATCCCACGAGTCTGGCTTCTTCCCTCTCTTCTCTCTTCTCTCTCCTCTCCTCCCCCGTAAACCGATGCCCGCAACTAAACCGAGGCCATGAAGGTTTGCTTCGCTTCCGTGATCCCTTCCTTCAGGAGGGCTTCTGCCTCATCGCTCAGGACCTTCTGGCTTCCCAAGACCTCAACATACTTGGCCTTCGCCGTCCGCAGGTACTCCCGCAGGGACTTGAGGAACGCCGACACCTTATCCAGGGGAATATCATCCAGGTAGCCGTTAATCCCGGCGTAGATGATGGCGACTTGTTCCGCCAGGGGCAGGGGTGAGGATTGGGCCTGCTTCAGCAGTTCCCGCAGCCGTTGGCCCCGGGCCAGTTGAGCTTGGGTGGCCTTATCCAAGTCAGACGCAAATTGGGAGAACGCTTCCAGTTCATCAAACTGAGCCAGTTCCAGCTTGATCTTCCCAGCCACCTTCTTCATCGCCTTGGTTTGGGCCGCTGACCCCACCCGCGAAACGGAAATCCCAGGGTTCACAGCGGGACGAATCCCGGCGTTAAACAGGTCGGACGACAGGAAGATTTGGCCGTCGGTAATCGAAATCACGTTGGTGGGAATGTAGGCCGATACGTCACCGGCTTGGGTTTCCACGATCGGCAGGGCTGTCATGCTCCCGCTACCCAGTTCATCGTTGAGCTTGGCCGCCCGCTCCAGTAAGCGCGAGTGCAGGTAGAACACGTCGCCGGGATAGGCTTCCCGACCGGGGGGACGCCGCAGCAGCAGGGCCATCTGGCGATAGGCTTGGGCTTGCTTGGACAAGTCATCGTAGATCACCAGCGTGTGCTTGCCCTTGTACATGAAGTACTCGGCCATCGTCGCGCCGCTATAGGGAGCCAGGTATTGCAGGGTCGCCGGGTCGTTGGCGTTGGCCGCTACCACGATCGTGTAGTCCATCGCGCCCCGCTCTTGCAGAGTGCCGACGATTTGGGCCACGGTCGAGGCTTTTTGCCCGATCGCCACATAGACGCAGATCACGTCTTCCTTGGCCTGGTTAAGGATCGTATCAACTGCGATCGCGGTTTTCCCGGTTTGGCGGTCACCAATGATCAACTCCCGCTGTCCCCGACCAATGGGAATCATGGCATCGATCGCCGTAATCCCCGTTTGCAGCGGCTCACACACCGACTTCCGGGAAATAATCCCCGGTGCGGGCGACTCAATGAGGCGGGTTTCTGTGGCGTTGATATCGCCCTTACCATCCAAGGGACGACCCAGGGGGTCAACCACACGACCGATCAGCGCGTCACCTACGCCAATCTGGGCAATCTTGCCGGTGGAGACCACCGTGCTGCCTTCTTCGATATCACGACCTTCGCCCATCAACACCGCACCGATGTTGTCTTCTTCAAGGTTCAGGGCGATCCCGATCGTGCCATCGGCAAATTCCAGCAGTTCCGACGCCATCACCTTTTCCAGACCGTAGATACGGGCGATACCGTCACCAACTTGCAGGACCGTTCCCACATTGGAAACCTTGACATCCTGGTCGTATTGCTCAATCTGCTGGCGAATAATGCTGCTAATTTCGTCAGGTCGAATACTGATCATGGGCGTCTCTTAACTCTATATCTGGAGGACTGGAAAATCTGAAGAACTGGAAAACGAGAACTGGAAAACGAGAACTGGAAACCAGGGAGGAAACGGGATGATCAGGGCGAGGCGATTCGGACCATAAACCCACCCCCTTCCCATCACGTCCCACCATTGCTATCGGGAACTCAAACTCATGCCAATACGCCGCAGTTGTCCCTGCAAGCTGGCATCAATGATCTGGGAACCAATCTGGATCACCACCCCCCCAATTAAATCAGGGTCGATCGCCAATTGCAGTTCCACTTCACTGGCCCCGGTCATGGCAATGATCTTTTCCCGGACAACGGCGATCTGGGCTTCGGTTAACGCGATCGCTGAGGTTACCTCTGCCAAGACGGTCTTCTTCAACTTGCGGAGCCGCACTTGATACCGCTGGCAAATCCCATCCAGAAACGCAATCCGGCGACGATCCACCAACAACATTAAAAAGTTGAGCATATAGGGGTGAACTTGGTCGCTCACCACCTGCCGCAATACCGCTTTCTTGGCGTCATCTCCCACCAGGGGACTGCTCAGAAATTGGCTTAATTCAGCTGACTCCGCCAACAGGCTGCTCAACCCACGGGTATCTTCCCCGAAGCGATCGACCAAATCCTGGGCCTGGGCGAGCGACATCAATGCCTCGGCATACGGCTCTAATACGGAAGTTCCAATAACGCTTTCACTCATGTGCGATCTCCTAACAGGGCCAGACCTCGATCAATCAATCGTTGCTGCACGGTATCTGATAGCCGCGCCGGGAGTTGTTCCTCAGCCCGTTGGAGGGCCATTGCCACTACCCGCTGGCGTAGTTCCGCGATCGCCCGCTCCTGCTCGGCTTGGAGATCCTGGGTAGCGGTTGCCCGCAAGCGTTCCACATCCGCAGCCGCTTGAGCCAGGATGGATTCCCGCATCGTGCGGGCTGTCTCCTCCGCCTTAGCCAGGATTTGACTGGCTTCGGTTTGCGCTTGGGCTAGTTTTTGCTGTTGCTCAGCGAGGACAACGGCTGCCTCTTGGCACTTTTGCTCAGCTTCCTTGATTTCGCTTTCAATCTGGCTTTGCCGCTCCGCCAGGGTGTTGCCCACCAACTTGCGACCAAAGTAGACCAGAACCGAAATCGTAATTGTCAAATTGATTAAATTGGATTCGAACACCTGCTCTAGCCCAAAGCCCGACTCCGCCGCTGCCGCCGTTGCCAGCCACAGAGTACTGTGCCAAATACTGTGCATGATCATGTGCATTGCCTCCCCGTGATCACCGTGCTGCCCCCGATCCCAGCAACTTGTCTAGGATCTGTTGGCTGAGCGCATCAATCTGGTTTTCCAGAGTTTGCAGCGCGGTTTGCTTTTGCTGATCAATCTCTCGCTGAGCTTGCTCACGCTGCTGCTGGGCTTCCTGTTGCGCCTCGGCCAGTTTACTCGCCATTAGCTTTTGCGCTTCCGCCTCTGCCGTCAAAATCACTGTTTGGGCTTGGCGACGGGTGTCGGCCAGTTCTTGCTCATACTGTTGGGCAAGCTGTTTCGACTTGGCTAGCCGTTCCTCGGCCTCTAAACGATTCTTACGCACGTAATCGGCCCGACCTTCGATCGCACCGGTTAAGGGCTTAAAGAAAGTGACATTAAGAATGGCCACTAAAATGACGAACTGAATCGCCATTAGGGGAAGCGTGGCATCCAGGTCAAACAACCCACCACCCTCGGCAGTTGCTTCGGCAGCTTCAGCCGCAATTAATAGTGTCCAGAGTGTCATGTTTACGTCCTGTCTGTCTGGGCAGGGATCAGGCTGCGAGGGGGGAATCCAACCTGGCCACCCCCCTAACCGCGATCGCCTGCAAGGGCATGAGAATTACCGAAACAGTCCCCTGTGGGTTAGGCGAAGGGATTCGCGAACAGCAGCACGAGGGCAACCACCAAACCATAAATGGTCAAGGCTTCCATGAACGCCAAGCTGAGGATGAGGGTACCGCGAATTTTGCCTTCGGCTTCGGGCTGGCGGGCAATCCCTTCGCAAGCTTGTCCAGCGGCAGTCCCTTGACCAATGCCAGGGCCGATCGCGCCCAGACCAATTGCCAAACCTGCTGCGAGAACGGATGCTGCTGTAATGATTGGGTCCATAGTAAGTTTTCCTTCCAAGTAAACAGAGTCGATAGACCAAGCTAGATTAGAATCTCAGGTTTTGGAACCCGCCGTCAATCAATTTGTTTGGCAATCTATATGAGACGCTTTATAGCCCCAATTACGGAGTCTATAGGCGTGAGAAGATGCGCGATCGCATCGCCGCCAACCGCTCGATTTTAGGGCAGCAATTCCGATACCGAGTCTCACCTCTAAGTTTTAGTGTTCTTCACCTTCGTGGTGTTCACCTTCAAGGGCTTCACCGATATAAACCGAGGCCAGAGTTGCAAAGATCAATGCTTGAATCGCACTGGTAAACAACCCCAGGAACATCATCGGCAAGGGCACAAACAGGGGAACTAGGAGGACAAAGACCCCCACGACCAATTCATCTGCGAGGATATTGCCAAAAAGACGGAAGCTCAGGGAAAGGGGCTTCGTGAAGTCTTCAATGACCTTGAACGGCAGCATAATTGGGATGGGTTCCACATAATGTGCGAAATATCCCAAGCCTCGTTTCTTAAAGCCTGCATAAAAATAGGCCAGTGAGGTCAACAGGGCAAAGGCAACCGTGGTGTTGATATTAGCAGTGGGCGCACCCAGTTCCCCCGCCGGGAGGTGAATGAGCTTCCAGGGCACGAGGGCACCGGACCAGTTGGAGACAAAGATAAACAGGAACAGCGTCCCCACAAAGGGAACCCAGGGCCGATACTCTTTTTCGCCAATTTGATCGCGGGCAATGCCCCGTACAAACTCAAGCACATACTCCATCAGGTTCTGCACACCCGTCGGAACCCGTTGGACATTGCGGGTGGCCGCTAGGGTGAGGACCAGCAGCACGGCAATCACAAACCAGGAGGTTAGAAACACCTCACCGTGCAGCTTCAAATTGCCCACCTGCCAGTAAAAGTGTTTGCCCACCTCTAAGGAGGCCAAGGGCAACCCAGTTAACTGAGTAAGAGCGTAAGGTATATCCATTCAGGGATTCTCTAACGTTAGCTCATTGCGATAGCTCCATGCGATCGTCACGACTCCCCCGATGACGGGTCCGACTTGGGCCGCGTATCCGTGAGATAGGTTGACCAGATCACATAGACAATCAGGGCCACTTTATAGGTCAGGAATCCTAAAAAAACCGGCATCACCTGTAGCTGATTCCATTGGGTTGCAACTATAATCAACCCAGCAACCAGGGCCAAACGGGTACTGCCTAGGCGTTTTTTAGACCGACCCAACTGTTCGACATCCCGCGCCAACAGCCGCAGGTACACCACCCCGGTGCAAGCCCCAATCAAATAGTTAAGAGCCAGATTCAGGGAGTAGGTGAGCCAAACGGTGACGAAAACAATCCCCGTGAATGCAAGGGTCCAGGTCAGTAAAGCCTGACACAGTTGATAGTACTCTTGCATCGAGGCGTTGGGTTCCGGCGATAGCTCAACGGTGGCCGCTGAGGGGTCCCGCCGGAAGAGGGAAGTTAGCTGATTCGCAAGGGGCACGGGATGACCGAATTTGAGCGAAAAACATGGCTTGACTGCTTGCAAGCCAGTGGCAATTGTACCACGCAGCGTTAACCCTTTTTTTACGATCGTTTCCCGATCGCATACTGGATTCGCAGATGGGATAGCCGTCTCGGCTGTTGTCTGTCTTGTGGGATAGCCGTCTCGGCTGTCGGAGTGGCAGGCAGGATGCCTACCCCACAACTGCTTTTTGATCGACTGTTTTGATCGACTGTCGGGATCGCTTTGCTCTGCTGCCGGAGTGGCAGGCAGGATGCCTACCCCACAACTGCTTTTTGATCGACCGAGACTACTGGGCCAGGTGGCTGAGTTCAATGAAAGCCGCGATCGCCGGAGCGGTTGCCAGTTCAGTACACCTATTCCCAACGTTCATAGTTCGTAGTAACGACTTTAGTCGTTAGGAGCATCGTGCTGCGGCCCCTAAGCCGGGGGGGTCAGCAGAATTAATTGTTGCGCTTGCAAGTGACGGACTTGGTCGAGATCCAGGGGGGCGATCGCCAGCAATTGAGCAACCGTCTTACCATCCGTGTTTGCGTCGCAGGCTTGTAAAAAAGCAAACTCAGGGTCGGTTAATTGAACAATTTGGTAGTCGTAGTTAAAGAGGCATTGGCTGGGCCAGCCGTCCATACAGGGGTTACGATCGGGGATCGCTGCCAGGAGTTCGGCATCATCAGTCCAGGAATGGTGGGGGAGGGGTTCCCGGCCCAGGAAAAATTCGTAGTGGGCTACGTCGGTATCGAGAAGTTCAATTAACCGATAGCGTTGGCGTGGGGTGAGGTGTGCGGCCCGTTCGAGGGCGGCGGGGGCTTGGCCAAGGAGGCGATCGAGTTGCCAAAAACCAGGATTGGAGAAGCCGAGAAATTTCAGACCAGACGCATCGATCAGTTCAAATAGGGTGTCGATCGTATAGTCCACTTCCTGGGGATGGAGGTACATATCAGCGAAACAGGCATCCCGTTGGTTTTCCAGCGACCAGCGTTCCTGTTCCCGTTTGCGGATGCGATTATTTTCTGGCAAGGCGGCAAAAATTTGACGACCGAGTTCAACCCCAGCGGTGTAGTCGCCGCGATCGGGACCTTGCAGGAGGGCGATCGCCTGTTGCATGAGGCGAATTTCCCAGCGGCCCAATTCCCCATAGACGAAGATATGCATCAAGCCACCGGGGGCCAGCTTCGGTGCCAGGGCTTGGATACCGCGAATCGGGTCCGGCAGGTGGTGGAGAACCCCAACACAATTAATCAGATCAAACTGACCGGGCACTTGGGCAATGTCGTAGAGGCTGAGGTGCTGGAACTCGACATGGGTTACCCCCGACTTTTGGCAGCGTTCTTGAGCAACCTGGAGTGCCCCGGCACTAAGATCAACCGCCACAATTTCTGCCTGGGGATTCAGGTGGGCCAGATATTCCGTCCCCACGCCCGTCCCACAGCCCGCATCCAGGATACGGATTTTCTCCGTGGCGGGTTTACGCCCAGTACAAAACCCATAGGCAGCCAACCATTGCCAACGCCAGTTGTAACCGGGAGGTGGCTCATCCAGCAAGGGTTCCGGCGGGAAAGGATAGGTGTTGTAGAGGCTGGCAACGGCGGCACTGACGGCTTGCGGATCGGACATGGAAGGACAGCGATCGGGAACCCCCCTAGTCTATCAGGAAGGGTTGCTCTACCCCCTGAAATCCCCACTCTCCTTAGCCTACGATGCAACTGCTGGTTCTCCCCAAACGGCAAACTCCACGCCTTGCCCAGGAACTTATTACCCAGGCTGAAAGCAGCCCCACCTTTCCCCTAGCAATGAGTCCTAGAATTGATCATTACCATCATGGTCTACAAGTTCCCCGAACTCAGCCCAGAGGAAATCCACCAGATGCTCAAAATCGCCAGTTCTGCTCAAGAAACCCGCTATTACCAGGAAGCTAGGGAAGCTGGATTACAGGAAGGTCGCCAGGAAGGTCGCCAGGAAGGTGAACGATCGCTAATCCTGCGCCAACTCCAACGCCGCTTTGGCCCTTTACCAGAAACCGCACGATCGCGCATTGACAGTCTCACCCTACAACAACTGGACAGTCTGGGTGATGCCCTGCTGGATTTTCAATCCCTGGCCGATCTCGCAACCTGGTTACAAGCAATGGGCTAAGCGCAACCGGATGATCGCGTCAGGCGGGACAGTCCCATATCCGGGACTCGCCTTAAAATCAATCCTGTCTATCCCGAATTTATTTCCCCTGCCCCAGCCTGTCCTCAGTAACATAAAATGTAATTTTTAATACACTAATTCATCCTGTCTTGGTTGCCTTTCCGTAGAATTAGGGAGCGCTCAATTGGCCATCTCCAGTTAAAGTATGATCAGAGGCTTAATTTACGACGATCGCCTTCACGTCGGGAGGCACACGATTGGATAGTCAAGGACTGATCGAACAAGACAAGCATTTGCTTCAAGAACTCATGCGCCTCCGTCAGGAGATTCGCCAACTACAGGCCGAGATCCAGGATTTGCATATTGCCCTCTCGACAACGGCTGAACATGGTGATTTGATTGAGGCGCAACTATACGAGACGAACCAGCAATTACAGGCAGAAATCTCAGTACGCCAGAAAGCTGAGGCTATGCTCTATACGTTACTCGATGTCATTTCGCGAGAGAAAAGTGATCTCGAAATTATTGTACAAACCATCATGGAACATGGGGACGTGGTGGACGCCCAGTGGTCGAAAAAACTGGCTGAAATTAGCCTGTTAGCTGCCTCGGATGGCTTAACCCAAATTCCCAATCGTCGGCATTTTGATCAGCATCTAGCCCAGCAATGGCGACAAATGGCACGGGAACAGAAACCCTTAGCGATCCTGCTATGTGATATTGATTACTTCAAACAATATAATGATGCCTATGGACACCTGGGCGGGGATGACTGTTTAAAATTAGTCGCCCAGACGCTTTGTCACCGTGCTCGACGGCCCTACGATCTGGTGGCCCGTTATGGGGGAGAAGAGTTTGCCGTGATTCTGCCGGGAACTGACTGGGCAGGCGCAATCGAGGTAGCCCAGCGACTGAAAACAGCCATCGCCAAGCTTCAGATTCCCCATTCTGCCTCTAGGGTTGCGGCCTATGTCACGGTCAGTATTGGGGTTGCCAGTATGATCCCCAATCCGAATTTGTTGCCGACCCACCTGATCACGATTGCCGATCGCAACTTATATCTGGCCAAGCACCAGGGCCGCAATCGTATTGTTCCTGCTCAGGTAGACTGAGGCTGAAGGGGTTCGTAGGCGGGACAGTAGCCTTCCGGACTAACCTTAAAGTGATATAGCGGCGACGCCGGGTTCCCACAGCGTTGGTTGTGGTAATGATAGCAGATCGCGCAGCATTCGGTGACCGGGAGGGGGTGTTCTTCCCAGCGGTTGAGGATCTCCCGTTGGGAGAGACCCCGTAGAACCAGCTCTTCCCCTTGCCAGCGCACAGCAATCAGCCCCGTATCCGCAAACCGTTGCCAGCGGGGATCGGCAATAATGTTTTCCGGCAGAATTACACTGACAGCAGCATCAGACTCAATGACTTCACCCTCATAGCCACTGTCGGGTGTGATCGGACGCAGGAAGGTTTCCCCGATCGGTAACTCCACCCGTGTACCTGCCGCTGGGGAGTGTAATTGGTAGCGGCTTTGAAGTTCTTCTAGGTTAGTGAGATCGGCTAAATAGGCAGGAGAACCGTGAATAAAGACGATGTGCTGGGGGCGAAGGTTATGAATGAGTTGCATGGTTCCCGCCCCATCACAATGATCGGCGAGTAAATAAGACTCCATGCACGCCGTATCAGGCATCCCCATTGGTTGGTGAATGGTTAAATCCGGTCGGTGATCCGGTTGCTCTGAGAGCAGGACTAACCAGGGATGATCCGTATTAGTCATGTAGTTGTGCCAATCGATCGTGAGATCGGTCAGAACAATACAGGGCACTTGGCCAACCTGGTTGCGGTTTGCGGGGTGTAGGCGACGGACCCGGGGGCGGATGCGATCGTCCCAAAACAGGGGTTGGTGGCGGGCAAAGTTTTGCACATTACTGGGCAAGTAGGGTAAAAGATCCAGGTAAGCATCACAGCCGATCGCGACTTGACCATCCACCCAAATATCCAGGTCCCGCCCGGTAAACAGGTGATGACTGCGCAGGAGCATAAGTAAATCCTGCCCCAGCCCCAACATGGGAACGGGCATTAGGATCGAGCAGCCCTCATTGAGTCCTCGGTGAATGCGCTCAGCCAGTTGATTTTCCTGTTGGCGACGCCGGGGATGGCGAGCACTGCCGTAGGTGCCTTCTAGGATCAGCACATCGGGTTTAAGACCCCGCAGTTCTTCCAGCGGTAACCCTTCCACCAAGCGGGTGCTGGAGAGGAAAAAGTCACCTGTATAAAACAAGCGGTAGGTGCGTTTCGGCGGACCAAGGCGGTCGGGGGGGTCTGCTGGGGGGGTATAGGACAGGAGAATTGCTGCTGCCCCTGGCAGGTGACCCGCAGGCCACAGTTCAGCAGTCAGGCCATCGTGAACCTTCAGCGGCGATCGCCAAGGGAGGGGGTGCCAAAAGGACGGAACCGGTTCGCGCTCTGGAGTTAACCAGTTAAGAGCAAGTAATTGGGCGGTGGCCTCGCTGGTGTAGATCGGGACCTGGGGCAGAGTATGGTGTAGGGTGAGGAGCGATCGGGCGTGATCGGGATGGGCGTGGCTGCACAGGATCAGATCGATCGGGGCCGACGTGTTGGGGGCAGCCCCTAGGTGAAGCGAATTGGTTAGGCCCTGGAGATCGGCAAGTCCGCAATCCAGGAGAATACGATAGGGACCCATCTTAACCACAAGACAGATCCCATCCCCCGCCTGACCAGCGCCATAGGGTATACACTCGATTTCCATGCCTGTGCTTGCTTATCAACCATCAGCCCCTATCAGTCACCCCGGTGCCAGCAAAGGCCAATGGTTGGATTGCGGAGCACTAGTGGGCAGAGCCGTTGCCGTGGTAGTTGTCAGTGTCATAAAACCCGTTGCGGGTGCCAAAAAACAGGCAGGCGACGGTGAACAGGACTGTCAATACCACTAGAATCAATTTAACGTCCATTGGGTTTAATTTCCTCACACAGATAAAAATACAGGGATTGCTTTGACCGCTATCGTCGGGGTTAGACCCAGGTGCCGAAGGGGAACCTCGGTGATCTAAAACCCTCACGCCCCCTAGTCGCCTGCAAGTTAAGCCTGACGAGCGAACCTGGCAAGTGACCGCTGGTTTCCTGGACAGAACTTGCCAACGATCGGGATCAATTAACCCGCTTGGCACCACCCCAAATTCTAGCAAGTCTGTTAGCTAGGATTAAGTCCCAAGGCTGACTGGGTGCGATCGGTTCCTCACCTCAGCCGGTAGCCCCTAGCCGCTCTGTCTCTAAACCCAGTCTTCGCGTTGATTCGTTCGCTGGCGATAGACTTGGGAATTGGCGTGAATCTGTCGGGTCTGACGAAAAAGGTCCGCCTCAGTCAGTTGCCAACGCTCCAGGAGGCGATCGAGGTCGGCTTGGATATCGCGGGCACCGGGGAAGCCTTGGTAGCGAATCCGCAACCGGGCCAATTCAGCCAAGTTAAGGTCGGTGGCCGTTTCCTGGAGCAGCCGATCGATAATCTGACGATCGCTTTGCCAGAGGGGGTGTTGCTGATCTTTGGATGCTTTGTCAGACATTGAACGGGTGACTCCTCAAACACACAACCCGTGCCATCAAGCTTTGGATTAGGATGGGGGGCAAGAACAGAGTATTGTCCCCATATTGCCCCAACGGATCAAGGACTGGACGGCGGTTCGATTACCTTAGGCAGGGTAAAGTAAAACACCGTTCCCAGGCCCAATTCAGACTCCGCAAAGATTTTGCCGCCGTGTCCTTTAACAATCTTTTTACAGGTGGCAAGGCCAATGCCAGTACCAGCATAGTTCTGGGCTGCCTTCAGGCGCTTAAAGGCTTGAAAAATGTCCTTCAGACTGTCAGCGGGAATGCCAATGCCATTATCACGGACTCCAAATAACCAACAATCCACTTGTTCAGAAACCGAAATCTGAATCTGGGGTAGGGTATCGGGTCGCGTAAATTTTAAGGCATTACCAATAAGATTTTGAAATAGACGAACTAATTGGGTTTCGTTACCATACACTAGGGGTAGCTCATTAAAGGTAATATCAGCTTTTTTCTCTGCAATTAGAATCTCCAAGTTGGCCAAGGCTTGATAAAGGACTAGCTTCGAGTCTACGGCGGTTAAGATCAGATCAACTTGACCAACCTGGGCATAGGCCAATAAATCCTGAATGAGACGCTGCATCCGCTTACCGGCTTCAAAGATGCGATCGATATATTGAAGGACTCCAGTATCCAGTTGTCCCTGATATTTCATTTGGATCAGGCCAATAAAGCCAGTAATACTTTGTAGCGGTTGCTGCAAGTCATGGGAAACAGCATAGGCAAACTGCTCTAATTCTTGATTAGAAATCATGAGAGCATGATTTAACTGTTGTAATTTTTGGTTATGTTCCGCAAGTTGTTTTTGTAATTTACAAAGACGCAGTTGCATTTCAATTCGCGCCAATACTTCTTCAGTTTGAAAAGGCTTTGTGATATAATCTACTCCACCCACGCCAAAGGCTTTCACTTTGTCTAAGACATCATCTAACGCACTGAGAAAAATGACTGGAATTGCCTCTGTCGAGTCATGGGCCTTGAGATGCTGGCAAACTTCATAACCATCCATCTCTGGCATCCGAATATCCAAGAGAATTAGATCTGGTGGATCAGCCTGGGCTGAGGCTAGGGCCATTTGTCCATTGATAGCTTTACGAATTTCGTAGCCACGTTGGGATAACAGTTTTGATAACAGGCGCAGATTATCCGGTGTATCATCAACAATAAGAATACTGGATTCAGATAGTTCGTTGATAGGACTGTCCATAGCTTAGGGGTTTTTATTATAAGAGTGATAAATGAATGCACTCAGGTCAACCAGTCAATGCCGGATTGGCAGGGGACTGATACCCGATCACACCATACTGAGCGCTGATCCCGGTTACTATCTTAGGTTACTGTCTAGGCCACTACAGCCATTATCCTACTATCGTGATCGTCCTTATCTCAAGAGGATCACTGAGATTCCTGGTAACTAAATTAGCCAGAGCGCAAGATCAGGCACAGAACATCTTCCTAATTTAAACCTTTTCCAGCCTAGCCCAGTCTGAAACAATAAGCAGTACACAACAGGGGGCTTGTATCCGTGTTTAGTAGCGCAGTCTCAAGCGATTCTCGTCCAGAGCCGTTTCGAGATTGGCAAAATCTAAAGCGGGCTTCTGGCCCGATGCGGGGTGTTTTTCAGCCAGCAAGGATTGTGACGTTCAGTTCCTCCGAGCCGCGATCTGATGGTGAACTGGTGCAACGGTGTCTTCAGGGGCAACCGAGGGAGTTCCGTCAGCTTTATCGGCGCTATCAGTCACGGGTGCGATCGACGCTGTACCAATTGTGTGGGGCAGCCGGGGTAGACGATCTCGTCCAGGAAGTCTTCCTCAAAGCCTGGAAAGGGTTGCCCAAGCTCAAACAACCGGAGCAGTTTTCCCAATGGCTTTACCGCATTGCGTGGAATGTGGCAATGGATCAGCGCCGGACCTATGCCCGCGATCGCAACCAACTGCAAACCCTGGGTGAATTATTGGATACTTCTCCCCCAGATGTGGCATTAATCCACCTCCATTACCAGGATTTGGTACAACAGGGCTTGGCGCAGTTAAGCCTTGATCATCGAGCCGTCCTGGTGCTCCATGACCTGGAGGAGCTTCCCCAAAAGGAGGTTGCCAGTATCCTGGAGATTCCCGTGGGGACCGTCAAATCGCGCCTGTTCCATGCCCGTGCCCAGATGCGGCAATTTCTTCAGCAGCAAGGAGTCCAACTATGACACCTGACGATCGCCCCCTGGTTCAATTCCTCCGCCAGCACCGCCCGCCCGCCCCCCCGGCAGCGATTAACCTGGAGGATCGCCTGGGAAGTCGATGAGGACACCCGTTGGACAGCGGATGCGCCCCCCCCCTGGGTCACGCCGAGCGCCCCGGCGCCGCAATCACGACCTTGGGGACGCCAATCCCGACGGTGGCTAATTGCCGGGATGGCCCTGACCGCCAGCGTGATCGCCGCTTGGGGTGGACAACGGCTTTGGCGGCTGGCCCAAGCACCTAGCCCCACGGAATTGGCTGAAATTGAGCAATTTATGGAGCAAAGCTGGCAAGGGACCGTTGTGAGTGCCACCACGGATACATATAACCCCCTTTGGCCAGAGTTTGAATAGCTGCTCCTTCAAAGGATCATACCCTTAGTGATTAGTTATATAGATATTTAACCGGTGGTGGTGGGAAATGCCATCCAATTGAGCCGTATCTTGACAGTCGTTGCGTGGTAGGGGACCACGCGGGGAGGGATATATGAAGCGTTATCGGTTGATTTTAATTGCCATCGTGTTTGGACTAGGCAGCGCGATCGTCCTGACCGATGGGGGTTGGGATACGAGGGTCGCACGGGGATCTTATCCGGGCGGGAAGCGCGCCTATGCCCAGGCCGGTCCACCGCAGATGGCCCAAGCACCCGAACGACTCTTCCAGGCGTTGGATCTGACCCCGGCCCAAATTCGCGAGATCCGGGCAATCCAACAGCGCTATGCACCCCAATTAACCCAAGGCCGACAGGCATTGCGGCAAGCCCACCAGGAATTAAACCGCCTCATGGCAGGAGAGACCTCCAACGAGCAAATTCGGGCTAAATTTCAACAGGTCCAGCAACTCAGACAGCAACAAGCTGCGACCCATTTTGAAAGCCTGCTGGCCATGCGATCGGTGTTGACGCCCCCCCAACGCCGCAAGTTTACAGAACTCATGCAAGAGCGCCAAGGTGCTCCCCGTCGCCACGGTGGACGCTCCCTGCTGAATCGCTGAGCAGGCTCGATCGGCAATAATGTTTCAATAGCTCAGTCGCGATCTATTGACATAAATCCGCAAGAAACTACATAGTTGGACGCATAACTTAAATACGCTTTTTAATAAATTCTTAAGATTACTAACGGAATTCCAGCGCTTGCCAGCGGATCTCGTATCCTATAGGCAGGGTTTCTCTAGATATTTCGTTTTGACTAGGGATCGATTGGTTATGTGTCAGTCAGGTCAGCTAGGTTAGTGGATTGACTAGGCAAACTTTACGGTTTTCGTTATTGTCTGTTGGTCTGGTACCAATGTTTCCGGCACCCCTATGCTATATATGACCACGCTACGCCATCTGCTGTTATCACTCATCCTGACAAGCCTGTTTTGCTTTGGGATGCCGTTAGTCCTGCTAGGAACTTTACTGATCTTATTATTGGGGTTACAAACCTTACCTGGCATGGGCGCGATCGCAACGCTAGGGTTTAACCAGATTTTACAATTTTTAAATATCTTTGGAAATGGCAATATTTGGGAAGGGTTCTGGGTTATTGGTCTCAGTTGGAGCTTAGTGGGCGTGCTATTTGATCTCTATATTTTCTATCAGTATCAAACTGGTGAAGGGGCCAGTCACCAATAGCGACAGCACGGGTTGCCGCTAGCTCGTGATAACTAGCCGCGTGAGGTGAGACCGGACTATGGATACCTACTACCATCCCCAAGATTTAGCCCGATTTGCTGAGGTTGGTGAAGAAGCGCCAGCCCTTTGGCAAGCGTTTATGGGCTGGTATGGACCCGTATTTGCCGAAGGTGCCCTCACGGAACGGGAGAAGGCGTTGATTGCCCTGGCGGTTTCCCATGCGGTCCAGTGTCCCTATTGCATTGATGCCTATACGACGACCTGCCTGGAGAAGGGGGCGGATCTGGAGCAAATGACGGAGGCAATCCACGTGGCAGCAGCGATTCGGGGGGGCGCAACCCTGGTACATGGGGTGCAAATGCGCAATACGGCCCAGCAAATTTCGATGTAGGCTAGGGGTTGTTGGTCCGTCTGAGGCTTGCCCGTATTGCTCCTAATCCTGAGGGGGGTGCCAACCGGCAGCAATCCAGTAACTTCTGACGGTGATCGCATCTGGATCGCTATCCAGGTGTAAGGCAATAACCGTTGCCCGTCCTACAGGCGTTTTACCCACAATTCTCAAGCCGTCTGCTGTCCACGCAAAATGCTCAGACCAGATCTGAGTACGGGGGTTAAAGAGGAGCACAACTGTGCCGGTAACCGGATCACTCCCATCAACCTTACTCTTACTAGCCTTGAAGGCATTACAGAGGGGACAGGCTAACCAAAGGTTGGATTCGTCGTTACTTCCGCCTTTGGATAAGGGAACGATATGTTCCATTTGCAGGCGGGTCATGACCAGATGTTGGGGACTGAGACAGTAACTGCAACGATCGCGTGCGGCTGCCCTGATGCGGCGCTCAACCTCTACCGAGATATAGGGTCGGCTCATGGACTCAGGGGGGGACGTAACCCTCGCTGGGCTGCCACTTGCAGTGCTTTTGCCTTGCGGACCAGTCCCCGTCGGTAACGCTGCATCAGGTCATCCATCTCCTGCTGATCCTGCGTGGATAACGGTCCTTCCCGTTGCCGACTTAGATAATCATCCAGGCGCGTCTGGTGTTCGGGTTCCAGTTGTAGCTCGCAGAGGGAGAGCACCTGCGCATCGGGCAGGCTTTCAACGGGTAAATCCGTCAGGGCGTAGTCGAGCCACTCTAGTAACACCGTTTCCAGGGGTTTGTGGGTCAGGCTGGCGATTTCCCTGGCCTTCTGAGCCAGATCAGGTGGCAACTCCAGGGTGACAACGTCAGGCATAAAGTCTTCAGAGAAGCGGACACAAACGCAGATCTATTTCAAATTATGGCGTGAGTGCTCGTCTGGATGCGGCGATCGCCACCCCTTCTTCTATCTGATCTAGTTAGGAAATACCGCGTGCGTAGAGAGATGATACAGCCGTTCCCTCTCTAATGAAGTACTGTCAAGCCTTATGAACAAGGGACTTAAGCCCCTTGTCTGTACCTCACCAAGTATGGAAGTGCTGTATAGACCACCAATCAGAATATCAACCTCTCTCGGTTTGATGAGTCATTTGTCAAAATCGAGATATTCAGTGTCTGTAGCAGGTAGCTTCTGTTTACAATCAGGAAAATTTCTATGCAGACTCGCTTCATTGGGTCACACGACCTTCGTTGGCCCAATAGACAGCCCCGGTGGATAGGCTTTTCGCACCCGCAGACAATTGCGTTGATCGGGTAGGCGGCCATACTCTAACTGATCCGCAAGGGAGTCCATGATCATCAACCCCCGCCCCCCATCGGCATACAGGTCATGACGGGATTTAATCTCCATCAGTTTTCGCTGTAGGTCAAACGGTGGACCCTGATCCCAAATGCAGATTTCCAACGCCTGCGGGCCTAAGGTGACCGCGATCGTCACCAGGGTTTCGCGGGGATACCCCCGATGCGCATGGCGCACAGCATTCGTAAAGCCCTCAGCCAGGATCGTTTTGCATTGCACCCAGAAATGATCCCATACGGAACCACCCATACCCGGCAGCAGGAGGCGATCGAACCAAATCAGCACATGATCCAACGCCGTCAGGTCACTCCCAATTTGTAACTGACTTAACTGATCAATGGCGGCGGCGCTAACCGACGTAGATTGGCTGTTTTCGATCAATTCGCGTACCAGATGGGGTCATCAGAGGTTTAAAACAGGACACATCAGCCCATTGACCAGGCCCAGAAGTGTTGAATGATAGGAAATGTGTTAAAAAATAGCCTCTAATCGTG
>JBBILC010000001.1:43785-101037 GCA_037445115.1 Coleofasciculaceae cyanobacterium bin_20 | reverse complement strand
TTTCCTGAATGGTTGCCTTGAACCTTTTTCCCTCTCAAAAAAGTGAACTGCTCCCCGAAAAATAAGTCAACATATCGACCCAAATCTTTACCGAGAGACAGGACTGAATTTATGCCCAAGTATGTCATGTGGGGAAGCTACTGCGAAAATGTGCTAGAGAAGCGTGTACCCTACCGGCAAGCCCACCTGGAGGGTCTGGCTGCGCACAAGGCAGCGGGAACCCTCATCACCCTGGGACCCACAACCGATTTAACTAAAGTTTTTGGGATCTACGAAGCGGAAAATGAAACTGCCGTTCGTCACCTAATTGAAAGCGATCCCTATTGGGAAAATGGCATCTGGACTGAGTATCAAATCCACGAGTGGACCCAGGCATTTTGAGTCAGCTTTATGCAGGTCATCTTGGGACCCATGTAAAGATTTTGCGGCATTTGGCACCAGGGACTTGCTGAAAGACGGGGTTCGGGGTAGGGTGAGAGACTGGAGGACACGATCGATAGCGGTGGCGATACCTGAAAAATAGCGATCGTGGCCTGTTTGTGTGTCCAAACTACTTTGTGTGTTCAAGCGACAAGAGATATCCCTGTATGCCCCTGGGTGCCAAAGTAGCCCTGGGCGGCCCCAGTGTGTACAAGCCGTGTGCTCCGATCTCTCGTTTAGAAGTGTTGTTGTCGAGATGTCATCGAAGTCAGATGTCAAGAAATAATGGTTGGCAGCCGCTCTCCCAGAAGTGTCCTGGAGCGGCATTCAGTCGGGTTAATCCCTGAGGAATTGGGGATCACTGCGATCGGGGTGGGTTATCCCGTCAGGCAAGGGAGGCAATTACCACTCCTAGGGCTGGTTTCATGGCAACCAGTTGGGGGAGTCTCCTATGCTAGAATCAGCGTACCCGCACGCAGCAGGTGATGGACACACGCCATGTTTGAACGCTTCACAGAAAAAGCCATTAAGGTGATCATGCTTGCCCAAGAGGAAGCGCGTCGCCTCGGCCACAATTTTGTCGGTACTGAACAGATTCTCTTGGGTCTGATCGGTGAAGGGACGGGAGTTGCCGCTAAGGTCCTCAAGTCAATGGGCGTTAACCTAAAGGACGCTCGTATTGAAGTTGAGAAAATTATTGGGCGCGGCTCTGGGTTTGTCGCCGTGGAAATTCCCTTTACGCCACGGGCCAAGCGCGTCCTCGAACTCTCCCTCGAAGAAGCCCGCCAACTGGGCCATAACTACATTGGCACCGAGCACTTGCTGCTGGGCCTTATTCGCGAAGGTGAAGGCGTTGCCGCCAGGGTTTTAGAAAATCTTGGCGTTGACCTCTCCAAGGTTCGGACCCAGGTGATTCGGATGCTGGGTGAAACCGCTGAGGTGTCCACTGGGGGCAGCCAAAGCCGCACGAAAACGCCAACGCTGGATGAATTTGGCTCCAATCTCACCCAAATGGCGGGGGAAGGCAAGCTTGATCCCGTGGTCGGTCGCCAGAAGGAAATCGAACGGGTGATTCAAATCCTCGGACGCCGCACCAAAAATAATCCCGTGCTGATTGGGGAGCCGGGGGTAGGTAAGACCGCGATCGCCGAAGGGCTAGCCCAACGGATTGCGAATGGCGATATCCCCGATATTCTTGAAGACAAGCGCGTCGTCACCCTCGATATTGGCCTGCTGGTCGCGGGGACCAAGTACCGGGGTGAATTTGAAGAGCGGCTCAAGAAGATCATGGATGAGATCCGCTCCGCCTCGAATGTGATCCTGGTGATCGATGAGGTTCATACCCTGATCGGGGCGGGGGCCGCCGAGGGCGCGATCGATGCCGCTAATATTCTCAAACCCGCTCTGGCCCGGGGCGAACTCCAGTGTATTGGGGCCACTACTCTGGATGAGTACCGCAAGCACATTGAGCGCGATGCCGCCCTGGAACGCCGTTTCCAGCCGGTAATGGTTGGTGAACCCACGGTGGACGAAACGATCGAAATCCTGCGGGGTCTGCGGGAGCGCTATGAGCAGCACCATAAGCTCAAGATTTCTGATGAAGCCCTGGATGCGGCGGCGAAGCTCTCCGATCGCTATATCTCCGATCGCTACTTGCCCGATAAGGCAATCGACCTGATCGATGAAGCGGGATCGCGGGTACGTCTGATTAATTCCCAATTACCCCCGGCGGCCAAGGAACTGGATAAGGAACTGCGCCAGGTTCTCAAGGATAAGGATGACGCGGTGCGTGCCCAGGACTTTGACCGGGCTGGGGAACTGCGCGATCGCGAGATGGAAATCAAGGCCGAAATCAAGGCGATCGCCCAGAACAAGAAGTCGGAGGTCCGCAGCGAAGATGATTCGCCCGTGGTAACCGAAGAGGACATTGCTCAAATTGTGGCCGCTTGGACCGGGGTGCCGGTGAATAAACTCACCGAATCCGAGTCCGAAAAGCTGCTGCACATGGAAGATACCCTGCACCAGCGTATGGTTGGCCAAGAGGAAGCCGTCCGCGCCATCTCCCGCGCCATTCGCCGTGCCCGCGTCGGTCTGAAGAACCCCAATCGCCCGATCGCCAGCTTTATCTTCTCCGGTCCCACCGGGGTCGGTAAGACTGAGCTAGCCAAGTCTTTGGCCGCCTACTTCTTCGGTTCAGAAGATGCCATGATCCGGCTGGATATGTCGGAATACATGGAGCGGCACACGGTTTCCAAGCTGATCGGTTCGCCTCCCGGCTATGTCGGCTACAACGAAGGCGGGCAACTGACGGAAGCGGTGCGGCGGCGGCCCTATACCGTGGTCCTGTTTGACGAAATCGAAAAGGCTCACCCGGATGTCTTCAACACGCTGTTGCAAATCCTGGAAGATGGTCGCCTGACTGATGCCAAGGGTCGCACCGTGGACTTCAAGAACACGCTGCTGATCATGACCTCCAACATCGGCTCGAAGGTGATCGAGAAGGGCGGCGGCGGCCTCGGTTTCGAGTTCGAGGACAACCAGGCTGAATCGCAGTACAACCGCATTCGCTCCCTGGTCAACGAGGAACTGAAGCAATACTTCCGGCCCGAATTCCTCAACCGTTTGGATGAGATCATCGTCTTCCGGCAACTCAGCAAGGATGAGGTCAAACAGATCTCCGACATCATGCTGCGCGAAGTCTTCAGCCGTCTAACCGAGAAGGGCATTACCCTGGAAGTCACCGATCGCTTCAAGGAGCGGCTGGTGGAAGAGGGCTATAACCCCAGTTACGGGGCACGGCCTTTACGTCGGGCGATTATGCGCCTACTAGAGGATGTCCTGGCGGAGGAAATCCTGGCGGGTCATGTCCGCGAAGGGGATACCGCCCTCGTGGATGTCGGTGAGGATGGTCAAGTCAAGGTGACCCCCAGCGAACGGCGGGAGCTACTGCCCCAAGCGGCGGATTAGGTCCCCTCTGCCCAGAACGGGCTATCCCTGAGTCTGCGTGAATAGCTGTTCGATTGCGTGCGATCGGGCAGCTATTTGTTATGGGCACTTCAAAAAATCGGGGTGCTTTTCGAGACTAGCCTAAGCCATCGTCATTCAGGTTGGGATAAGGCGCTTAAGCCCCTTGTTGTCACAGCCTTGGAAATGTCCTAATGAGCGTGACTACCGCTATAAGACTTCTGTGTAGTTCTCTATCCGCTGTTCTCACCCCTTGACCTTATACCCCAGTATAAGCTGTAGGCTGAGGACATGAGCGTGTTATGGAGCCAGAGCGATGTTCCAGGTGGGGGAAGTTTCACGACAGCTAGGACTCAATCCCCAAACCCTGTATTTCTATGAGCGGATTGGGTTGATACCCAGCCCCCAGCGGACAGCCGCCGGTTATCGACTGTATGGGCAGGCAGATCTGGAGCGGCTGGCCTTTATTACCCACGCCAAGGCCCTGGGCCTCAGCCTGGACGACATTAAAGAACTGTTGATGTTACAAGCGGGGCAGCAACTTTCCTGCCGGGATGTGCACGATCGCCTCCTTAAGAAGGTGCAGCATATTGATGACACGATCGCCAAACTGCAAACCCTACGGGAAAAGCTAGTACCGCTGCTTGAACAGTGTCAGCAAGGCTTCGAGAAAGATCAGACTGGGGAGCAATGCATTGTATTTCAGCCGCACACATTAGCGACCTTGGCTACGACGTCCCCCCCCACTGCCGAGGACGTTTCCTGCTGATACCTTATTGATTCTACTCAATTCTACTTAGATACCCAGGAGGTACTGCATTATGGCCACGGTTAAAGTTGAGATTTTGGGAACAGGTTGTAAGAAATGTCAGCAGTTAGAGGCGAATGCCAAGACGGCGATCGCAAATCGCCAGCTAGAAGCTGAGATTGCCCACATCACCGACACGATGGAAATTGTCAAACGGGGGGTGATGAAAACACCAGCTCTGGTAGTCGATGGCAAAGTGCTGAGCCAGGGCAAAGTGCTAGAACCGAAAGATATTGAGCCACTTTTGTCTGCTTAACGATTGCAAGTCGATAACGGATCGACAGTTTATCTCCGTTGGCTCCATGTCTCTCCGATGATTCGGATAGGAGGGTCGTTTATGCATTTTTGGAAATCGGAATGGAAACCCCTACTGTGGATCGTGGTGGGGTTCCTCCTGTGCTTTTACTTGCCAGTAGAACTGATTCAAAATTCCGAACGGTTGAGAAATGCCTTTTTTGAATCGTTGTATCTGGTACGCTGGTATGCTCAAGAGCACGTTCTACTGTGTCTAATTCCTGCTTTCTTTATTGCGGGCGCGATCGCGGTATTCGTTTCCCAGGATGCGGTCATGAAGTACCTGGGAGCTAGGGCCAATAAAGTGCTGGCCTACGGCGTGGCTTCCGTTTCCGGGACGATTCTGGCGGTCTGTTCTTGTACGGTTCTCCCGCTGTTTGCTGGCATCTATCGAATGGGCGCAGGCTTGGGTCCCGCGACAGCCTTTCTCTATTCGGGACCTGCAATTAACGTTTTAGCGATTATCATGACGGCCCGCATTCTGGGTCTACAGTTGGGAATCGCCAGGGCAGTGGGTGCGATCGCCTTCAGTGTGATTATTGGGTTGCTGATGGCGTTCATTTTTCGGAAAGAAGAACTGGAAAAAATTGAAGTTCAGGCAGGTTTTCCGGAACCAGAGGTCACCCGGCCACTGTGGCAAAATGCCCTGTTTTTTGCGGTGATGGTGGGAATTTTAGTGTTTGCGAACTGGGCAAAACCGGCGGTGATGTTGGGTCCCTGGGCCGCAATTTATGCAGCAAAATGGTGGATTACGGGCGGGTTGGCGATCGCCCTGGCTGCCATTCTCGTTGCTTGGTTTGGGTTGAATACCGGCAAAGTTGTCTTGGTCGCTGCCGTCACCGCTGTTCTCGCCCTGCGGTTTTCCGAGCAGCCAATGGTTGCCTTTGGGGCTGGCGTGATTGGGCTGTCCTGGCTAACGAGCACCAATAAGGATGAAGCTGGAGACTGGTTCACGTCTTCCTGGGATTTTGCCAAACAAATTTTGCCCCTATTGTTGCTGGGGGTTGTCGTAGCGGGTGCGTTGCTCGGTCGTCCAGGCTATGAAGGATTAATTCCCTCGGAGTGGGTGACACGGGCCGTCGGTGGCAACTCGTTAGTATCCAACTTTGTGGCTGCTTTGGCAGGTGCATTTATGTACTTTGCCACCCTGACGGAAGTCCCGATTCTGCAAGGCTTAATGGGTAGTGGCATGGGGCAGGGACCGGCGTTGGCTTTGTTGCTGGCAGGACCAGCTCTGTCGTTACCGAATATGTTGGTGATTCGCAGCATTATGGGGACGAAGAAGACCGTAGTGTTTGTGTTGCTGGTAGTGGTAATGGCAACCATTGCGGGGATGGTCTATGGGACATTCTTCTAGGCCAACGACGGCTGTAGGGCGGCTGTTTCCAGGCGTTGCTGTGGCAAATGTGGGCACTGTCGTATCCGTGCGCGGGAGTGTGGTGGATGCGGCTTTCCCACAGCGATTACCCAGTTATCTCAATCGGCTGAATGCGGGTGCGGATGGCCAAGTGGTTGTGGAGGTGGTGGCGCATGTGAATGCAGAGGTGGTACGCGGCATTGCCCTAACCTCCACCTCCGGTTTAGCGCGGGGATCACCCATTATTGATCGGGGGCATTCCTTAGAAGTGCCGGTGGGACGATCGTTACTGGGACGGATGTTCAATGTCTTTGGGACTCCCATTGACAAGCGGGGAGCTTTAACTGAGGTGACCTGGCGATCGATTCACCAATCGGCGGTGCCTTTGAACCAGCAGTCTACACAATCGGAAATCCTGGAAACGGGAGTCAAAGTAATAGATGTCCTAGCCCCGATCGAACGCGGGGGCAAGGCGGGTTTATTTGGCGGAGCCGGGGTCGGTAAAACCGTACTGATTACGGAAATGATCCACAACATGGTGAGCCAACACCAGGGTATTAGCCTGTTTTGCGGCATTGGTGAGCGCAACCGGGAAGCCGAAGAACTCTACCGGGAAATGCAGGCGGCTGGCGTTCTGGATCATACCGTCATGGTCTTTGGGCAAATGAATGAACCGCCCGGTGCCCGCTTCCGTGTCGGTCATGCGGCGTTAACGATGGCGGAGTATTTTCGGGACGAAGCCCATCAGGATGTCTTGCTCCTCATCGACAATATTTTCCGCTTCATCCAGGCGGGGCAGGAAGTATCGGGATTGATGGGGGAATTGCCGTCGCGGGTGGGGTATCAGCCAACCTTGGCGACGGAATTGGCCGCATTACAGGAGCGCATCACCAGTACCTCCACGGGAGCGATCACCTCGGTACAGGCGGTGTATGTCCCGGCGGATGACTTTACCGATCCGGCAGCGGTGCATACCTTTGGGCATCTTTCCGCCTCGATCGTGCTCTCCCGGAAACGGGCTAGCGAAGGCTTTTATCCCGCCGTTGATCCCCTGCGATCGAGTTCAAAAATGTTAATGCCCGCGATCGTCGGCAAGCGTCATTATGAAATTGCCCTAGCCGTGCGACAAACCCTGGCCACCTACGAGGAGTTAAAAGACATGATCGCGATGCTGGGCATGGCGGAACTCTCCACCCGCGATCGCCAAATTGTCTACCGTGCCCGTCGTCTGGAGCGATTTTTAACCCAGCCGTTCTTTTCCACGGAGCAATTTACGAATAAACCGGGGCGATTGGTGCGATTAGAGGCCGCCTTGGACGGGTGCGATCGCATTCTGAATGATGACTTTGCAGACTATCCCGAAAGTGCCCTTTACATGATTGGCGACATTGAGGAGGCTAACCGATGATGCAACTCAAGGTCATGCAACCAACGCAGGTGGTGATCGATCAGCCCGTGACGAAAGTGACTGCCGAGGGCGAAGGGGGTTCCTTTGGGCTTTTGCCTCACCATGTGGATTGGATTGCGGCGTTAGTTCCTGGCATTTTGTCCTTCGAGTCCGAGACCGGAGAAGAAATCTTTTTAGCGATCGATGAAGGCATTCTGGTCAAGCAAGGGAGCGTGATCTGGGTTTCCGTGAGAAATGCCGTGCGCGGGGTCGATCTTGAAACCCTGCAACAGGCTGTACAGCAACAGTTTCGCCAATTGGATGAACAGGAACAACGGGCACGCAGTACGCTCGCACGCCTAGAAGCCAGTTTTGTGCGCGAGTTTATGGAATTGGGAGGCTAGCATGAAATTACCTGATCCGTTAGAGCCGAAACCACCTAATGCTCACCCCACGGCTTTTGAACAGCAGGTGCGCCAAAAATCAACCCGAAAAATCCAGGCACGGCAGGAGGGCGATCGCAGCATTTGGGCAGGGTTGGGCTTGTTTGGCATGGTGGGGTGGTCGGTGATGATC
The DNA here is from genome assembly GCA_037445115.1 of Coleofasciculaceae cyanobacterium bin_20. Lineage (GTDB taxonomy): Bacteria > Cyanobacteriota > Cyanobacteriia > B231 > B231 > Trichothermofontia. The sequence continues at coordinate 93,231 of JBBILC010000001.1, read as the reverse complement.
CCGACCTTGTTGGGGATTGCCCTCGGAGTTTGGATCGACAAACGCTTTCCCAGCCCTTATTCCTGGACACTGATGCTGCTATTTGTCGGTGTTGTTCTGGGTTGCTGGAATGCCTGGTACTGGATTCAGAAGGAGCAAAAGTGATAATGCCCCGTAGCATGAGACGACACGAGTCGGGTGAGATCAGATGACCCAATCTCTAGCCATTACTGATTATATTGATAGCCTTGCAGAAGTAGAGGCTCGGTTTGGCTTGTCGTTACGATCAGACCCAAATTTCTTCACGGAATGGACATCGGATTTACTGCCTCTGAGCACCGCAGAACAACAACGTCTCGATTTAATTAAACAACGCTATCTCTACCATCGACAGTTGGGGCATTTACTTGAAGGAGCTGTGAATTTCATTGTTATCGCTCCACTGCTGGAACTGGCAGGCTTTTATGATCCCCCCTTTCGCTTGCGCTCAGAAGCCTCGATCCGAATTGCGATTCCCGACGATGCGGACAAAATTTATCAAGGACGAATTGACAGTTTGATTGTGCAAGAACACCTTTGGATTGTTCTGGTAGAAGCAAAACGAACATCTTTTAGTATTGACGTGGCTCTGCCCCAAGCCTTAGCGTATATGTGTGCCAATCCCAATTCAGAACAGCCAACATTTGGGCTAGTGAGTAATGGCGCATATTCTATGTTTATGAAACTGCACCATCAACAATACGGTTTCTCCGAAGATTTTTCCTTAAACCGACGACGAAATGAACTTCATGATATTTTACAAATCCTGAATCGATTTAAAACCACGCTATAAATGGCAACTTCTTCTTTACGGAGCATCCCTATGAACCTTTTTATCCATACACACTTACCCGATTTATGCGTATTCCCCTTGGGCTTTATCTTAGGTAGCTTTTATTTCAGTTGTTTGTGGCTCACGGTGCAACACTTGACGCACACTCAACATCCCGCCTTGCTCATCATTGGCAGTGGTGTTATACGGCTGGGGGTGGCCCTTCTGGCGCTTTATTTGATCACGGGAGGGCACTGGGAACGGCTCGTCATCGCGCTTTTAGGATTTTTACTCGCACGGACGCTCTTGATTGCCCACTACCGACCCCATTCCGCCTTGACCGATCTGATCTTGGAGGATTGAGATGGACATCAGTCCTGACAACATTGTGATCTATGGGCAACCGCCGATCGTGCTCAATGCCACGTTGTTATTTACCTGGATCACGATGGGGTTGCTGGTGGGGATATCGGGCTGGGTGACGCGGCAGTTATCGGTTCGGCCTCACCTTCCCCCCTGGCAAAACGGGTTAGAGATGGTCGTGGATGGGATTTGCAACCAAATTCGAGAGGTTACCCAACAAGACCCAGAACCCTATTTGGCCTTTGTCGGCACCCTATTTCTCTTCATTGTCACCTGCAATTTGCTAACGGTGGTTCCTGGCTATCACGCACCTACCGGGTCCCTTTCAACAACGATGGCCCTGGCACTTTGTGTATTTGTGGCAGTTCCGATTTTCGGCATCCACCAGCAGGGGTTAGGACGCTACGTCAAGAGCTACCTCGAGCCAACGCCGCTCATGCTGCCCTTTCAGATTATTGGGGAGTTTTCGCGCACTTTAGCCTTAGCCATGCGACTCTTTGGCAATATTATGAGCGGCAATTTATTGGCAGCTATTTTGCTCTCGATCGTCCCCCTATTTGTCCCGATCGTCATGCAATTACTGAGATTAGTCTTTGGTGTGATTCAAGCCTATGTTTTTTCGATACTGGCGCTGGTGTATATTGCCTCCGCCAGTAGTGTCCAACAGCACAATCATCATGCAACACAGGAGAATAGCGATGAGTGATTTAGCCATGATTGGCGCGGTTTCTATGGTCACCGCAGGTCTCACGATCGCCATTGGTTCGATTGGGCCAGCCTTTGGAGAAGGTTGGGCGGTCGCACGGGCACTGGGGGCGATCGCCCAGCAACCCGATAAAGCCAATACCATCACCCGCACCCTATTTGTCGGGTTAGCAATGGTGGAATCGACCGCAATTTACTGTTTAGTCGTATCCATGATTTTGTTATTTGTGAATCCATTCTGGAATCACTTTAAGGGGGGCTAAGGTGCTGATTAACGGGTTCACTGTTGTTGCCCAGGTGCTCAACTTTTTGATTCTCGTTGCCCTGCTGCGGTGGTTTCTCTATCAACCCATTCTGAAGGTGATGCAGAAACGTCAAACTCTGATTGCGGAGCAATGGCAAGCGGCGGAACGCTTGCAAGCAGAGGCCCAACAAGCCCTGGCAACCTATCAGCACCAGCAACAGGAACTGCACCAGCAAGCGACAACTTGGCTGGCAGAGGCCCGCTCAGCGGCGGATCAGGAACGGCAACGGTTGTTAGCCCAGGTGCACCAAGCGATCGCCGATCAACGCACAGCATGGCAGACCGAGTTACATCAGGAACAGGCGGCATTTCTGCGCACCCTGCGCCAAAACGTCATTCACCAAACCGATGCGATCGTCCGTCAGGCATTAAAGGATCTGGCCAACGCGGATTTGGAGGCGCAACTGGTTCAGGTCTTTTGCGATCGCCTCCGCCAGTTAGACCCACCGCAACACCAAGCGATCGTCCAGGCCCTCTCTCAAACCAAGCAACCTATCCTAGTCCGCACCAGTTTTGAACTGCCTTCCCATTGGCGTCAGCAGGTAACGGATGCCCTCCGGACTCAGTTCGCGATCGCGCAGCCGCTGGAATTTGTCACCACGTCTGACCTGTACTGCGGCATTGAAATCAAACTCGCTGGCCAGGAAATTGTCTGGAGTCTGGACACCTACTTGCAACTGCTAGAACAACGGCTATCCAACGCCTTAATGCAGGAGGAGACATCCCACCATGAACCAGATTTCTCAGCAGGTGCAGGCTGCTTGCGCTGATGCCTGCGACCTTATGGCTCACGTTCTCAGCCAATATCAGGCCCACCTGACCATCCGCGAGACGGGTGTGGTTCAGTCGATCAGGCCGGGAATTGCCCGCGTCACGGGGTTACCGGGTGTGCAAGTGGATGAACTGGTGTGCTTCCCTAGAGCCGGGATTGGCTCCGGTGGCTCGCCCCTGTTAGGCATTGCCTTTAACCTCGACCCAGAGGAAGTCGGTGTCATTCTGTTAGGCAACAACCAATACCTGCAAGCTGGCGATGAGGTCTACCGCACGGGACGCGTCATGGATGTGCCCGTGGGGGAAGCCCTGGTGGGGCGCGTCGTCACCGTACTGGGACACCCTCTAGATGATCGGGGTCCCCTCGATATTGCCGAGCGCCGTCCGGTGGAACGGGAAGCCCCTGCTATTCTCGATCGCGCTCCCGTCACCGTGCCCCTGCAAACGGGACTGAAGGTGGTGGACGCCCTGATTCCCATTGGGCGGGGACAGCGGGAATTGATTATTGGCGATCGCCAAACGGGGAAAACCGCGATCGCGATTGATACCATCCTCAACCAGAAAGACCAGGATGTCATTTGCATGTATTGTGCGATCGGGCAACGATCAGCGGCGATCGCCAAAGTGATTGCCACCCTCCGAGAACAGGGCGCAATGGCGTACACGATTGTGGTCGTTGCGGCTGGACAAGATCCTCTGGGACTGCAATATATCACCCCCTATGGTGCAACCACGATGGCCGAGTACTTCCTGGAGCAGGGGCGCGATGTGCTGATTGTTTACGATGACCTCACCCACCATGCCCGCACCTATCGCGAACTCTCCCTGCTGCTGCGTCGCCCTCCCGGTCGTGAAGCCTATCCCGGTGATATTTTCTACCTCCACTCGCGCCTATTGGAACGCGCCACTCACCTGTGTCCGGAATTGGGGGGCGGGTCTTTGACGGCGCTACCCATCATCGAAACCCAAGCCCAGAATATGTCTGCCTACATTCCCACCAATTTGATTTCCATCACCGATGGTCAAATCTATCTCTCGCCTGAGCTATTTCAGAAGAGTCTTTTTCCAGCGATTGATGTGGGGAAATCGGTTTCGCGGGTAGGGGGAAAAACCCAACTCCCGGCTTACCAGGCGGTTGCGGGTGATCTGCGCCTCGCCTATGCTCAATTTCAAGAAGTTGAAGTCTTTGCCCGCTTTGGTACCCAACTCGACGAGCAAACCCAACAGACTCTAGAACGGGGACGGCGGATTCGAGAAGTGTTAAAACAACCGCAATCCCGCCCCCTAGCTGCCGCCGAACAAATCGCCATCCTGTTTGCCGTCACGCATGGGCTATTCGATTCAGTTCCCATTGAGCAACTGAAGGAAGTAGAACAGTACATTGCTCAGAGCATGACTCAGGAATTGCCAGATGTTTGCGATTCGATCCGTAACGGCAGGACGTTAACCCAGGGCGATCTCGATACCCTTATGCCCACCCTCTCAAAGACAATTCCTACGCCAGAAAGCTAGACCAATACGCCGTCCTAAACGCCATTGCATCCCCCATGCAAACCCTTGAAACCCTCCAAACCCAAATCCACAGTGTTGAAGATTTACGCGCCGTCGTCAGAACGATGAAAGCCCTGGCAATGGTGCGCATTCGTCAGTATGAAAAAGCAAGACTATCCCTCACTGACTACAACCACACGATTGAACTGGGACTGCAAGCACTACTCCATCACCGCCATTTTTCTGAAATTCAGAGGGGTCTCCCCCTCACCACGACACCCCCAACCTATCGATGGGTTGGGGTGATTATACTTGGCTCCGATCATGGCTTATGCGGACAGTTTAATGAGCAAATTGTTGCTTATGCCCTAAGGCAACTCCATCACGCCCAAATTCCGCCCGATCGCCGTCTGGTGGCAGCGGTGGGGGCACGGCTTATCCCTCACCTGGAAGCGGCACACCAGCCACTCCAAGCAACATTTTCTCTCCCCAGTTCCCTCGCGGGTAGTCTTCAGTTAATCCAAAAGCTATTGTTGACCATTGAGCAGTGGCGCTTTCCCCAGCATTCCCAGCCAGTCACGGGTACATCCGGTGAGATGACAGAAAGCCTCCATCCCTACGGGGAACCTATCCGCTTGTTCTACAACCAACCCCTATCGACAACTGCTTATCAACCCTTCAGCCTACAACTTTTACCGCTCGATCGCTCCTGGCTGCATCAACTCGAACAACGCCCCTGGGACTCTACTGCGAAACCCAGCTTGGGTATGGATTGGGAGCCATTATTTTCCAGGTTGATTCGTCAGTACTGGTTTATTTCACTGTATCGAGCCACCATTGAATCCTTGGCAAGTGAAAATGCTGCCCGACTGGTAGCAATGCAAGCGGCTGAAAAAAATATTGAAGAACGTCTAACAGTTCTCAATGCGGAGTATCGCCAGCAACGCCAAAATGTGATTACCGGAGAACTCCTCGATATTGTGTCTGGCTTTGAGGCCCTGAGAAAGTGTTTATGATTTTAGAGCATAGCTGCTGTTACCCCATCGGGTTGGCAAGCGTCGGCAGCGGGGGCTTGGGTTTTCACCTGCACGGTATCGTAACCAGACAAGGTAAGCAGTTGGGTGACGGCCACTTCTGCCCGTTCATTGGCGTCCTGCAAAATTCCCTGATTGCAGGCGGTGGACAGGATACGATCGAGGGTGGTGCGTTGGGCCAGTTGTTGCAGTGCGGGTCCGGTATCGGGGCCTAGGCCCAGAAAGCCGCGATCGTATTCATATACCGACGATTTGGTCACATCAATTTTGCGATCCAACACTTGCGGTGGGGGCAATGTAATTACCACCTGGCGATCGTTCACCTCCACATGGGCAGGGGTTAGTTGGCTCAAATCTACTCCCGCCCGAACCTCACCGTGGGCAAGGTAGAGCAAGGTGGTCGTACCAATAGTCAACTCGCCCAATTTCCGCTCCTGTTGGGCTGGCACCACTGTCTCCATTGCAAAGACCGCCGTCGTTAACTCGCTGGCACCCCGAACCTGATGCACGATCAGAGCGCGGCGATCGAGCGTTGGCTCCGGTTCCGATAAGGTTAACCACTGCCCCACCGTATTGATCACATTGGCCCCCGTCTGCCACACCCCAACTAGCATTAGGGCCGTCGTCAAGAAAGCTCCCCCCGCTGCCAGCAGCAGGAAATTGCGCAGGAGTAGCCACGTATGGGCAGCGGTGGACGGGGGCGCGATCGGGTCCTGGCTGGGTGACTGCATAAGTATTAAGGGTTCCTTAGATCATGAAGAACGCAATTCGGCGATCGCGTGACCGACGGTGCCATGCCCCTACAATCGCCTATGCCTATGATGCCGAATTTCCCTAACCTTTGTGGGGGATTTTGCCTAATTATCCCCCTGCATTAGCCGTTAGTACTACGGCCAGAGCCGTGGGCTGCAAGGTCAAAGATCGTAGTTTTCTTCAAAGGCGACACGGGTCATGGGTTGATCGACCATAATGCCTTCCCCACCTAAGACTTCCAGCGGTTTACCCGCGATCGTCAGCCAGACATTGGCATTTGGATCAAGGGTCGTAGCGGTATAGAGCACCTGGGCCAATCGCCCGGACATGGAGCTACTGCCACCCCCCGTGGTGAACTCCGGTGACAAATCAACATGAACGCCATCCGGTGCCACCTTCAGGTCGAGGAGTTGGGTACCCGCCGGAATCGTACTGACCATGCCTGCCGTTTGCTCCTGAGGACCAGCCAGCAGTTGATTAAACGCCGCCGCTAGGGCGGCCTCTCCCTTCAGGGATTTGGCAATTCCGACTGGGTTGGGAACGACTTCTAAATGGGTTCCCGTATCCCGTAGCCAGTAAACCTCTAGGGTCTGCTCGGCAGGGGCCGTGACCTTGGGCGGCGTTACAGACGAGACTTCTTCTTCAGGGATAGGGATCGGTGGCGTCTGGGAGGGATTAAACGATCGCCAAGTCCACCAAGCGGTTACCCCCGTCGTCAACAGCAGGAGAGTTGATAAGCTAACCAGGATGCCGGGAGGGGGCATACGGCGAGTTTTGGGAATCGGTTGGTCTTGCATATATACGCCTCCTGGGAACTGGTTGTTGGCTGGATACCCGATCTGGGCAGGGCTGGGGTTGAGCCAAGAACGATCGGACTACAACGATCGGACTACTCAGATCTACAGGCTTACGGGAATGGCTTCCTGACAAATTAGGGATGACTCATCCGTTGGTCAAAGCCGTCATTGCGGCGAACAGCGATCACTTGGCTACACTGGCTCTATCCCTATTTTATCGCTGCCCTCAAGCCAATGAGGGTGGGGATACCTCGCAGGTATCCCGATCCAAATTCCCTACAGAGGGACGGATACCCAGCCGATTAGTTTCCCCATCCCCACTGCTCAGGATGTCTTGAGGTTCCCAATGTACCCTAGTGCAGCCCGCAACGACAGGATGCAACGTTTGTCGTGCTGACTTTAGCCGACAACGACTAAAGTCGTTACTACAAACGTTGGGAAGCTTTATGTTGACTGTACTAGTACAGCGTCAGGCTTAAAATGAGAGGCTCTCGACAAAGCTTCAGCGCGAATGGATAAGTCCCGTTCACCCTGAGCCTGTCGAAGGGCCTTGGAGTCTATCTGCAACCCTACAATTTACGTCTGACAGAGCACTAGGTCAGGTAGACCAACTTAGCGCTGAGATCCCACACCCGTTGGGCCATCTCGTCATCCCGCGCTTGGGGCGAGACCCGCTGTTGGAACGCCTTACGTCCTTCCTTCTGACGATTGCCCCAACTCCAGTAGGAACCTGACTGGCCAAATTCCGGATCGGCCACCACCATCGCCAACCGCTCCCCGGCTAGCTCTTGGGACACATAGCCCTTGGTGATGTACTTCTGGAATAGGGGGAAGAGTTTCTGGAACAGGGGATAGTGGTTCCGGAATAGCGGCGTTTCGGCCACACAACCGGGATAGAAGGAACTGAAGACAATGCCCGTGGATTCGTGGTAACGGCGATGCAATTCCCGCATCGTGAGCACATTACAAACCTTGCTTTCTTTGTAGGCTCGGACTGGCTCAAACTTTTTGCCATCAATCATCGCAACTGGCGGCTTAAACCCAGCGGTAAACCCTTCCAGATTACCCAGATTGGGGCGAGGATACACCTTCCCCCCCACTTCATCCGGGTTGTGGGTCACCGTCCCCAGCAGAACCATGCGCTTAATGGGCGATTGTTTCAGATCCTCCAGCATTAAATTACACAGGAGGAAATGCCCCAGGTGATTGGTGGCGACCGTTAGCTCATAGCCTTCTGGACTCCGCAGGGGTTCCTTGAGCAGCGGCATATAAATGGCGGCGTTGCAGACCAAAGCATCCAGCCGCCGTCCCGTGGCCCGAAATGCTTGGACAAAGGTGCGCACACTGTTGAGATCAGCAGTGTCGATCGGCAAAATGGTGTAGCTACTGGCGGGCATCCCCATCTCCTGGGCAGCTTTCTCGGCTTTCTCCAGGTTGCGGCAGGCCATGATCACGTGCCAACCGCGTTTCGCCAGTGCTTTGGCCCCGTATAAACCAACGCCAGACGAGGCCCCGGTAATGATGACAGTGTTTTCTCCCATGCTCTTCTAATTCGTTTCACAAACGGCTACGCTTTCCAGGATCGCATACCCCTGAACGGATCGCACCGCTTTCCCTAATTTCCCCCTGGCCCTGACTTACTGCTCAAACCGCCGCATGAGGTAGGCCACGCCAAAATCCCCATTGGGATGCTGCTTTAGGGCCTCAGCTAGCTCAAACACCTGCGCCGCCAGTGCTGGACCAAGTTTGGCGATCGTGGCCTGTCGCTCCTGATCGGCTTGGGCTTTCTCCCGTACCCGTGCCTGCCATTCACTGGAAAATAGCCGTTCGATCGTAGTGTGGAGTCCTAATTTCTCCAACACTTCCCACTCGCCGCGATCGCACCAAATCCCGGCACAGTTGGGACAGCGCTCGACATAAAAGGGGGTTGATAGTCCGACCTTGGCGCGGGCCAGGTAGTGTTGGCATTCGGGGCAAAGGGCGGCCTTCGTGTCAAAAGGCGATTGCACAAAGTCTACATCAAGGACCGCTGGTAGCTCCTGGGGTAGTGAGACCAGTTGCGGCTGGGTCGCCTGCCAAGCCTCATAGTCGGTAGAGCGAATCCATGTCCCCTTACAGTCTGGACAGGACTGAACCGGTAGCTTCTCGGCTAAGGTATTGGCCACCAGGGGCGTTTTGCGATCTTTAGGGCACTGCACGGTAATACGATAATAGGTTCTGCAAAGGTCAAAAGCGGCTCGTTTCCCATGATGCTGGATTCAGGGACGTTAAGCAATCAAGCCTGGGTTCACTGGGGGGTAGGGCCATAAGGCGTGGCGGCTGGCGCTCAGGGCGCAACTAAGGGAAAATGGACCGTAAATTCGGTTTGATTATTGGCACTGATCAGACTTAAGCTGGCCCCCAAGGTGTTGACAATCCGTTTCAGGATGGCTAACCCCAGCCCGGTTCCGCCATGTTTGAAGGGATCGCTGTTGGGAATGCGGTAAAATTTCTCAAAAATGCGATCGTATTCAGAAGGAGGAATCTCGACCCCCGTATTGCACACGGTGAGGTGGAGGTGTTCGTCCGAGGCTTCCGCATAAACCTTGATTGTCGCGTCCATCGGCGAATATTTACACGCATTATTGACCAACTCAGCGATAATCCGCTCTAGAAAAGTTTGACTGGTGACTAATTCGGGCAATTCAGATGGAACTTCAATCACTAAATGTTGGGATTTCTCTGCCATGCGATCGGCAAAAGCATCTAAAATTTCCGTCAACAGCGGGGGCAGGTAAATAGGAGCTAGTTCTAGGTCATACCGTTCTGCGTCTAGACGCGATAATTCCAGTAGATCATCAACCAGATCAGCTTCGCGTTTCGCCTCAGATTGGAGAATTTTTAGATAATGTTGCAGGGAATCTTTATCCCGATCGCTATTCACGGCAATTTCTAGCATTTTGGCTGCCATCCGAATATTGGTAATCGGCGATCGCAACTCATGGGATACGTTACTCAAGAACTCATCCTTAAACTCGTTCAATTTTTCCAGTTCTACCAAATGCGCTTCCGTTTGCTTGCGGGCAGTAATATCACGAAAATAGATCGATATGCCACCCGAGTAGGGATAGGCATGAACTTCAAACCAGGCATTCAGAAACGGAAAAAAATCTTCAAAGGTAAGATCCTGTTTTTTGGCTACGGCGCGTTGACATTGGCGGCAAAATTCCAGGTTGGCAATATCGGGTAGGGCTTGCCAAATATTCTGGTGCAGTAGATTTTCACGATCGCACTTAAATAGTTGGGTTGCTGTTTCATTTAAGTAGGAAAAACACCAATCGTTATCTAAACTAAAAAAGCCATCGTTGATACTGGCTAAAATATTACTAATCGTCTGTTGCGAGTACTGCAAGGCTTCTTCAGCCTGTTTCCGTTCGGTAATATCGGTAATCGTCCCCACAAAGCCCGTTACGCGCCCTTTGCTATCCTTCTCGGCGGTGGCCTGTCCCAGCACCCAGGTCACCACCCCGTCGGCTCGCTGAAAACGATATTCCATGCGAAACAATTGGTTGCGCTGGGCCGCATCATACCAGGCGGCAATCACCCGCTCCCGATCGTTGGGATGGAGGGCCTGGGTCCAGGCAAATCCCTTCGCATTTTCTAAGGAAAGCCCCGTAATTTGACACCACAGATCATTGACATAGACATAATGGCCATTGGCATCGGTTTGCAGGATACCGACGGGGGCCACGGCGGCCAGTGAGGCATAGCGTTGTTCACTCCGTCGTAGGTCGGCTTCTGCTCGCTCTCGCTCAGCAATTTCCTTCAGTAAATTTTGGTTGGTTTTTTCGAGTTGTAGGGTACGATCATAGACCCGTTGCTCCAGATCTGCATTCAGTTCTAAAATTTCACTCCGTGCTGCTTGGAGAGCCAATTGGGTTTCAACCCGTACCAGGACTTCCGGTACTTGAAAGGGCTTAGTGATGTAATCAATACCCCCAACCGCAAAGGCTTTTACCTTGTCGATCGCCTCATCTAAGGCACTTAAAAAGATCACCGGAATATCCTTCGTCTTGTCCTGACTTTTGAGGATTTGACACACCTCATAACCGCTGATACCCGGCATTTTAATATCTAGCAAGATCAGATCAATCTTGGCCGATTGGGTCACCATCAGAGCCATTTCGCCATTGACCACTCCCCGTACTTCGTAACCATGTGCAGTTAGCTCTTGGGATAAGAGGTGCAAATTCTCAGGCGTGTCATCAACGACAAGAATGGTGGCTTTAGGAACGATCGGCACGGCCATTGCTCTCTTGAATCAGGGTCACAAGCTTGTCAAAGCGGAAATTGGCAATCCAATTCTGTAGGGCTTGGTAGACATGGGCTTTTTCATCCGGAATATCCTGGATAAGGCGTAATAGGGTTTTGTGGTCAGCCTGGCTGGCGGCTTCATATACTGCGGCAATCCAATCGGATGGCATCGTATCCAAGCTATCGATCGGCAAGTCGATGATCAGACTGCTGGTCCCTGTCTCTGCGGTTGCTGACTCAGCGTAGATAAACTTAGCTCCTAGGTGCTGCTCAATTTTCTCGATGATCACCTCCTGGCGAAATGGCTTGCGGACAAAATCATCGCAACCAGCAGATAGGACAACCGACTTCTCCTCGTCAAACACACTGGCCGTCAGGGCAATGATGGCCGTTGCTTGCCCTCGCAGTTGTTCCTTAATGCGACGCGTAGCTTGGTAGCCATCTAAAACTGGCATCCGCATATCCATCCAAATCAAATGGGGTTGCCATTCCTCCCAGACAGCGATCGCGTCTGCCCCATTCGTGGCCTCACGGACCTCAAAACCTAGCTTATTCAGTAACTTGCTCAGAAGCAATCGATTACTGGCCCGATCGTCTACTACTAGAATACGATACTCTGGCTGACCAGGGACAAGACCAATCGCTATCGGACGCTTGGGACTGCTCGTGAGCACTGCCGTACTGATGACCTGGACGGGGATCGTAAAGCGGAACATTGAGCCTTCACCCACCGTACTGCTGACGGTAATCCTCCCCCCCATTAACCGCACAAACTGATCGCTGATCCGTAGCCCCAAGCCCGTGCCTTCATGCATTGATCGCCCCAGCTCGGTTTGGGAAAAGGCTTTAAACAGGAGGTTGAGATCTTCCTGGGCAATGCCCGGACCGGTATCTTCAACTTCAAATTGCAGGTACTTCCGGGGGGAAACCCCCTCGGCCTCGGTTGGCATGGCATTGGTCGTTATTGCGGGGGCCGTTAGGAGCGGATCGGTTACCTGTACCCGTAAGGTAACGCCGCCCACCTGGGTAAATTTAATCGCATTACTGAGTAGATTTATCAGGACTTGGCGTAGCTTCCGTTCGTCAGCTTGGATATAGGTAGGAACCTCAGGGTTGCACCTGAAGAGAAGTTGTAACTGTTTTGTATTTGCCCGCAGTTGGAACATTTCCTCCAGGGTAGTTAGTAATTCATTCAGATTGAAAGCGGTTTCATGCAGACTGAGGTGACCCGCCTCAATTTTGGCCATATCCAGCACATCGTTGATCAAATCCAGCAAATGCTCGCCACTATGAGCAATCAGTTCCAACTCAGCTCGATGGCTAACCAATGCTGGCTCATTGCGTAGCAGTTGGGCAAATCCCAGGATGGCATTCAATGGCGTCCGTAATTCGTGGCTCATATTAGCCAGAAACTCGCTTTTGGCTTGATTGGCCACATCGGCAGCCTGTTTGGCCCGTTGTAACTCCTGGAATTTTTCTGTTAAGGTAGCGGCCATTTGCTGGAAGTTGTTGACCAGCGACGTCAGTTCCACGACGGGGCTGGCGGGCCACTGAATTGCCCGCTCTGATTGCAGAACTTGATTAGGCAAGTTCGTTGTCACGTGGGCCAGTTGGAACAAGGGGGTGACTAGCCGCCGACTGAATCCGGTTGCCAGCAATAGCCCCAGCCCGGAGATGACTAACAGCAGGGTGAGGTTTTTGATATGAACCTGCTGGAGTGTTTGGGCATCGGGGCGTGCCGGAGACTCCAGCAGCAACTGCCAACCGTCTAGGTTGGGGATGGGGGTCTCGTGAACAAAAAAGGAATTGGTCCAACGCACCATGAACAGGGGGCTGCCACGGGTTGGTAGCCACTGGTAGGTTTGGCGAGCAATGGGAATGATTTCTCCGGTTTGCCGCAAATCTAGCGGTTCGCCCCAGGGGCGATCGGGCAGGGTACTCACCATGATTGTTTGACCAGGCCCCAGCAAGGTAATCCGGAACTGTTGTATTTCCGTTCCTTCCGCCATTAGGGTCTTGAGCCACTCTGGATTAATGGCACTGATGACCCAGCCTCGGAGTTGGTCCTGGGTGCGGACGGGGTAGGTGAAGAGGAGCGTAGATGCCGGGGAGGCGGTCTTGCTTAAGTGTAGGCTGGGGGCGAGGGGGGGGGGCCTGCCTGGCGATCCCTAGTGTGGCGAGATCGGGCGCGATCGCGCGGGGATCGGGGGCCGCAGTGATGACCCGCTCCTCTGCATCCACTAACCAAAGTTGGGTCAGGGATGGATGAAGCCGTTGAATGACATTGGTATAGGATTGCCAAGCTTGCGGTGAGTCGCTACTCTCGACTAACTGGGCAAGGGTATCTGCCGCCCGTAGCTGACGATCGTACCAATTTTGCAACTTGCTACTGAGGTGATCAGCGGCAATTTCGAGGCGGGCCTGTTGCTCCTGCTGAATCGTATCGACAATACGATAACTGTCGATCGCCATTAGGGCCAGGGTTGGAAAAAAGACAAACGCAACTAGCAGGTTAAAGAGGGTTTGCTGTAGGGAAAGGGCGGCGGCGGCAGGGGGACGATCAAACCATTTGTGGACAGGGGTATAGGCCATCAGCAAACTAGCTATCAGCGCATTAAAGATGCCATTGACAGCCTGTTTAAGCAGGATGATCTGGGTTTGCACCGGATCAACCTGCAACACCTGGCCATAGAACAACCATACCAAAGGCATCCCCAAGAGTAGCCAGTACAAACTATCCAGCAGGACTAAATTTTGGTGATAGCGCCGGTACAATCCCCCAACCACTAAAACTTCGGCGGTGAAGATCACGATCGCGTAGGGGTGATTCCACAGCACATAGGTATAGCTAGCCGATACAACCCCAGCCACAATGCTCCAACGCCAGCCATACAGGCACAACACAACCCAAACCGCGATCGTGCCAAACAGAAAGTCAATATGAAAGAAAAAAGACCAACGGAAATAGTTACCCAAGACGCCCAAGATCACCAGTAGGATAAGTCCCCCGATCGTAGAGAATGGGGGGACCGAAACTTTTGGTGTCCCCAGGTTAGATGGCGTCGTGGTCACAGTGATGGATAAACTCTCCAGAATATGCAACTGGCGGACAATCGCTGGTGGGTGATCGGGGCGTATGACAATGGGGTACCTGCTCTCTAGACAGCGATAGCCTCCCACCGTAATGCCAATCCGGTAACATTCTTAACCAGACACTCCCAGTGTAATGGGTAGGGTTGCCGACACACTCAGAATATCCCCAAACTAACCTACCCACATCATTGAGTTAGCATTCACCTAGGGATGCTTCAGGCAATCCCGGCTATCCGCAATCTGCCATCTCCCCACCATCGTTTCTGGTGGAGGGTCATGCTGAACTTAACGGGTTGGGGGTTGAGGTTGCACCTGCGAAACCCAACATCCCCCCTGACTGGGTGGGGTTGCACGGCATCTAACCCCATCAACACACTTTAAGTTTGGTAGCAAACGCATCTCATCCTGCGGGATCTTCCTCTAGATTAACATCCAGCCAGAAGCATCCTAGGGTTGCCAATAGCTCTGGCTCCCCAGATTGGACAGGGCCAAGTCCGGTGGCATTACGGAGCGGTTCAGGCTCGTTTTATGGCTCTCCCGCTGGCTATAGATTTCGATCGCGATCGCCTCGAACTGGATCTCCAGGCAGCCCAAGGGGACGGTTAGCTGTGTCCAGGCTTCCACCACCGCTTGCCCACAGGGGAAGAAATCGACCAACCAGCGGGGGCCATCCAAGACCTGCCGGGTTTGGCGATCCTGTACCCACACCTTGACCTGGATACGGGCAGGTGTTTTAGCCAGTCGGACACAAAGCGTTATCGATTGGCCGGCAACGAGTTCCTGGTTGGGCAAGGAGATCAGGGGCACGGGCACGGGTTCATCATCCGCTAGGCGATAGAACAGGGAAGGGTGGGAAAGAATCCGCCCTGGGGATAGGGAAGTGGGTAGCGGTGCCTCATCTTCAATCAGGATTTCCGCATGGGGTGATGGCCGGGAGATCTGGGGCAGTGGGGCCGCGATCGCCACTTCAGGGGTCAACATGGCTTCGATCTCCCGCGCCGTGAGGCCAGCCGCTGCCTCTGGGTTAGATCCTGGCTCTGGCACAGCCGGAAGCTCGGCTGGATCGGCTGCCGCCGCGTTTGCTGGGGCCGGGATAGCCTCAGATTCTAAAGATTCTGAGGCTGGGGTTGAATCGGGGGGGAATGCCGCGTCCGGGGCTAAGGCCGCATCGGGGCGGGATTCCCCATCAGGGCTGGCTCCCGCTGCTGATTCTGGGGGCGTCTCAGCGTGCCCCACCTCGGTCGGCGACCAGTCCGGCCCTTGTGCCAGGAGGTCTAGGAAGGTTTCCATCTCAGCCGTCAGCGTGGGATCAGGGGTGAGCGCTTGCAGGGCTTGATACGGGCTAGATCCGTCAGATGCCATTGCCCCAGCCCCAATTTCCCCTGCCCCGCGATCGTGTAGCGTCTCGGTAGGAGAATCGCTGGCGGCCTCGCCCGTTGCTGCCTCGTTGCCCTCGAGGTCATCATCATTCCAGACAGCCTCATGCTCATCCTCCAAGCTATCCTCAAAGCCATCGTCATCCCAGGCATCTTCAAAGGTTGCCGCGTCATGCTCTGCCCAGTCATCCTCTTCCCAATCTGCTTCGTCCCAGCCATCGGGTCCCCACTCAGGAGTCGCGTAGGCGTCATCCGCCTCTGGCCAGCCTTCCTCGACGGTTTCGTCATCCTCCCGTATCCGCACCATATCCTGCATGACCGCCCCTACGGCGGGGGATTCAGCTTCGGCTTCGGCCTGTTCACGCAACCAATCGGCTAACGCCGCATCGGCAGCGATCGCATTCAACCGGGACCAGAAACGCCGTCCCAAGTTCAGCGATCGCAGGCTGGGCGGATGGTCCCCTGGGATGTCCCCCTGATCCGCAGTCCCGCCCCCAGTTCCATCGCTTCCAGTCACGTCTTCTGACAATTCCCCTACCTGATCGGGGATAACCCGTTCCGGGCCAGATGGCTGGGTGAGGTCAGCCCTGTGGGCAAGGGGGGGTAACGCAACCGATGCATGGGTGAGGACCAGTTCCACCTGGGAATTAACCGCTGCGGCAGCAGGGGACTCGAGCGCCGTTGGGTCAGCCTGGGCCTGGGCTGCAAATTGTTCAGAGAGGCTGGGGATGGCGGGCAGTTTAGGTGAGATTTGCCGTAGGGTATCGGGGTCAGGGTGGTAAATTTGTTCGGGTAAGGGATGCAAAACCGCTGGTTGGGTGGGCACGGATGTAGCGGGCGATCGCTTGGAAATTTCGATAAATGAGACACTCAGCCGGTTCACCGAACGGACCAGGGGCTTGGGCCGCTGGGGTTGGAAGTCACCCGCAAACACCGGTAAATCCACCGCATCCGGCGTTTTAACCACCGGGGGATGGGGCAGTAAAAATTCCTCAGCCGCTGGGGCCTTCGCGACGGGGGAGGGGCGTACCGACAGGGGGGCATGGGGTTGACCGTTGGCCAGGGGTAACGCTAGGGCGGGGCGTTCGGGGCGGGGCGAGGTCGGCGCAATCACCTGGGGATCGGGCACGAGGACGCCATTGGGCAGGAGATCGGCCACATCTGCCGAGATCGTGAAGGTATAGGTAGCCAAGAGGTGGGCGGTCTGGGCCGAAGAGTGGGCCAAAACCCGTCCGGTGGCGGCGGCCTCCTGCTGCAAGCGTTGACGCTCGGCCCAGGGCATCTCATCCACACTTCCCCCTTGGGGATGCTGCGCGAACGGTGGAGCATCGGCTTGGGTGAGTTGGACTAAATTCACCTCTCCCAACAACAGTTGGGTGGCACAGTCTGTCGGAATATTCACCTCGCAGCAAAAGTCCACGGGTAGGGTGGCGATCGGCAATAACTGCCAGGTATGGGCCAGCACCTTGAGGGTTTGCGGATCGCGCAGGCACAATTGCAATTCCCCGATCGCCGCCGTGGTGATCGCGGTAATCGCACTACTGGGACTCACTTGCCCCTGCAAACGGAGGGGCTGACCTCGGCGCACCACATAGGCTTCCTGCTCCAACGCTAGTTGCAAGGGACCCAACGGCAGCAAATCCGCATCCGGCAGTGGGCTGGGTTCAGGGATCAGGGAGGTGATTTCTTCACGCCCCGGTGCTGCCTCATCCCCCCGATCGTCGGGGAAGGCTTCGCCTGGGGCTGCCTGGGGCACTGCCTCTAGCGGGGACAGGCTAGGGTCGGCTAGGACAGTTGCGCCCTTCCCCCCTTCCAACAACTCCTGGAGGCCAGAGAAGACTGCATCCAGGTCAAATTCCTGAAGGGCACGCTCCACGACCTGGTCTGAAATTTGCTGCGCGATCGCCTGGAGCCGTTCACCCAGTAGCTCTTCAGGCACAGGGGGGGGCGTCGTTGCCGACTCGGCCTGATCCGCTGGGGTTAAGGGACCGAGATCCGCTGCCCCAGGGGTTGTGGCGAGGTCTAGGGGCGAGGTCGCCAGGGCCGCTAGGAGGGTTTGCATGGCCTGGTCCAGATCAGCCGCCAGGGTAGATACTGCCGGGGACGTTGCCGCGATCGCCGGTAAGGGGCTGGGATCAGGAACACCAAGGGTTGGCGCGGTTGGCGCGGTGGCAACCAGGGGCAGGTCGCTAGGCGGCACGGGGGCAGGATCTAGGGCCGGGGCGATCGGTGAAGGGCTAGGCAGCAAGGGCGTTGGGGCCACCGTCGGTTCCGGGGTCACCACGGCAGTCGCGGCAATCTCAACGGTCGCGGGTTCCGAAGTCACCAGGGGATCGGGATCATCCCACTCCTCCTGGGTTTCCGAGTTGGCGAGGACTTCCAGACGCACCCCATAGGACCAGCTTTCCCCAAAAAAATCGGCCATGACATCCGCCATGCAGCGCACTTCCCAGAGGCCCGGTTTCAGCAAAGTGAAGGGCAAAATCATCATTAACCCATCGGCATTGACGCGACTGGAGCGCCGTTGCACCCGCCGTTTGGGGGGAACTTCCGCGATCGCGTAGTGGGTAATGCGAATTTCCGCTGGGGTATTACTCCGATCGCAACGGGCCACAATGCGATAGCGCCCCTCCAGAATTTCCGTACTGGATGCATCCAGGGGCAACCAGGCGCGATCGCCCGCCTTTTGGATTAGGAATTGCCAGTCGGTCATCCTTGCCTCCAGAAACCTTGTAAACCGTTGATGTGAGTCTTGGCGACTTCCGCCCTAGCCGTTTTGCTGACGGCAGTGGGTAAAGCTTGGGCATAGTCTATAGCACAGATTTCGGGAAACCGCCTGCTACCTTAAGGTTTTCGTCTGCCCTGGACAAGGGGATGACGGTCTGGCAAGTTAGAATAGGAAAGGACTATTCAAAAATCTTTACAGATTGGCACAGATTGGCTATGACTTCCTATGCGGCTTCCACGGCTCGATCCGAGATGAGTGAACTTCGGCGCTTAAAAGGGTTGTTGCCCCCGGAGTTACAAAGCTGGGTCGTGGTGGAGGCGGCCACGGGGGTGAATCCCCCCCTGATTACCTGTGAGGAATTGGGGAAGGATGAGGTCGAAATTCAAATTGATCTGGCCCGTTGGGATCAGTTTGCCCTCGACCAACGCAATCTCCTGTTCTGGCATGAGGTGGCCCGCATCCAAAACGATACGATTCCCAGGGATGGTTGGGAAATGGCCGCCCTCGCGATCGGCCTAGGGGGAGCCGTTGGCGAACTTTGGGTGCAGGATGGCCTGCTGTTGCTGTTGGCGTTGTCCCTCTCTGGCTTTGCCGGTTGGCGACTGTATGTCAAAAACAATGGGGAAAAGCGGCTCCGGGAAGCGATCGATGCCGATGATAAGGCGATCGCCCTCGCCGTGCGATTTGGCTACTCCCTGCCCAACGCCTACAAAAGTCTAGGCAGTGCCCTGAAAACCTTGATTGAACAAACCCCGAAAAAGCGCCAACGCAGTCGCTACGAGTCCCGCCTGCAATCCCTGCGCAAGAGTGCCGCGAAGGCAAAAGCTAAGCTGAAGACCAATGCCGAGGGAAGTTCTGAAACGGGGGGAGGGCGATCACGCCCCATCGAGGCGATCGACTAACCGCCAACCCACCCCGGATGGTGACTGCAAGATCTGTTAGACCCCAAACCCCAAATCCTCATGGCTAATCCGACCCGCATCCTGCTGCAAACGACGATTCCCCCCACTGAAGACGACTGGCACATTGGCCGCTTTGCCTGCCTACAGGACTACCTAGCCTCCCTCCAGGACGAGGCGGGGCATCCCCTCTATGCGGTGACGGCTCGCGATCGCGAGGAGGATGCCCAAGGGAACGATCGGGTTTTGAGTAACCTGGATCGATCGCAGTTTGATCAACTCTGGCTGTTTGCCGTCGATGTGGGTGAAGGGCTAACCGAAAAAGACTGCGAGGGGATTACCCGTCTACGGCAACAGGGTGGGGGCTTGATGATTACCCGCGATCACCAGGATCTGGGATCATCCCTGTGCTACCTGGGGGGGATTGCCGCCGCCCACTATTTCCAAACCCGCAACCCCGACCCTGACCCCTCCCGCCACTGTATTGACGACACCTGCACCACCTATATTTCCTGGCCCAATTACCACTCCGGCCTCAATGGTGACTACCAGCAAATCGAGATTCTGGACCCGGTCCATCCCGTGCTGCACAATCCCAACGCGCCCAATGGGGTGATTGAATTCTTCCCAGCCCATCCCCATGAGGGGGGCATCGGTGCGCCCGCCAGCGACCCTTCCGCACGGGTAATCGCCAAGGGTACGAGTAAGATCACGGGGCGGGACTTTAACCTGGTGGTGGCCTTTGAGCAGAGCCGGGATGAACAGGGCAATCTATTGGGACGGGGGATTGCCCAATCCACGTTCCACCATTTCTGTGATTACAACTGGGATACGCGCTTGGGCTGCCCCAGCTTTGTTTCCGATCCCCCCAGCGATCGCATTCAAAATACCCCCAGGGCGATCGAGGATATTCACACCTATGTGCGTAATGTCGCCCAGTGGCTCACTCCCACCTAGCGTTTGCCTGATCATGGCCTGCCCTCATGATTAGGCAGGGAAATATTAGTCAGGGCGATTCTCCTAGGGAGACGCTGCGCGAACGTGCGGTTTCAAACAATGCGATTTATGTTACCCAGCCACTGCCTCTCCTCACGGCAGGTGCCTATCTGCCTGGGAGTCAAGCCAATTGACTAAATCTGCCAATTCGGTAAACTCTAGCAACGCCTCAGCCAAGACCTCCAATTGCGCCAGTGATAACGCTTGCACTTGGGCAGTCAGGGCTGGCGGTAGGTCTCCAACCCGGCGGCTGAGCAGTTTCAGAACGATCGAGCGACTTTCTTCTTGCCGACCTTCTTGTCTGCCTTGGCGTTCCCCTTCCCGGAGAATTTCTTGGTACCAGGGTGATTCACGGAGGACTGCCATATCCCACCTCATGATTTGCCGTACAACATCACTATCCAACACAAAACTAGCAAAAAAAGCCAGCAGGGCTTCCATCTCCACCAATGTTTCGTCTTGACGCAGTAAGGCCAACGCCCGCTCGACCGTCGTTACCTCCCCCCCCTGCTTCAGGATCGGGACAAAGGGCAAGAGGGCAGGCAGGGGTTGCTGAAAGACGATCGCGGCTTCCACTTCCCAAAGATTAATCACCCGATAGTCCTGACGGCTGTACAGCCCCATAAAGGTTGACTCATCACGATCGCAAATGGTGATCGATGGGGGCGGGGGTAAGATATTGACCAACACGGGATAAACGGGCAAGTCGTATTTTTCCGTGGCAAGGGCAGCATAGGCGTGCATTCGCTTGGGTAGGCGGGTGCTGTAGCGTAACTGCAATTCATTGAGGATCAGAAAGTCACCGTCGGTGGGACTGTGTGCCTTCACCAGAACATCATTTTCGCGGCTTACCCATTGGAACTCTGATGCCAGAATTTCCTGAGCAACGACCTCCGGCTGTTGCGTTACCCACTGCGCCCAGGCTGTCGGAGCCAACCCAATCAGTCGCTTGCCGCCAATATCCGCCTTTTTGACCACAACCGTATCCCAGAAAAACGCTCCCAGCATAGGACTTGGCCCGTCATTGTGACAAGTTTGGACTCACTCAGCCATCCATGCGTGAAAGACGGTATCGTCTTGTATGATGGCCCGCGCGATCGCCCAGGAAATAACGCCCTATGTCAAAACCCCTTTGGGAACCGCCCCGCTTGCGATCGGGTAATGAAACGGCACAAGAAGAACGCCATGCCACCTGGCTGGAATTGTTCTATGACCTGATCTTTGTGGTCGCCGTTGCCGAGTTGGGGCACACCTTCGGGAAACACGTCACCTGGCTAGGCTTTTTGCAGTTTGTGGGGCTGTTTATCCCGGTCTGGTGGTGCTGGGTGGGGGCCACGTTCTACGCCACCCGCTTTGATACGGATGACCTAGGCCATCGGGTGTTGACCCTAATGCAGATGTTCATCGTGGCGATCATGGCCGTCACGGTGCATGATGGCTTTGGTAAAACGTCTGTGGGGTTTGCCCTCTGTTATGTTGCTGTTCGGAGCATTCTGATTTTCAAGTACCTCCGGGCAGGCTACCATGTTCCGATCGCCCGTCCGTTGACCATCACCTTCGCGATCGGCTTTGGGATTGCCGTGGCCCTCTGGCTACTGTCGATTTTTGTGCCCCCTCCGTGGCGTTTTGCCCTGTGGGCGATCGCAATGGTGATTGACTTAGCCACGCCGATCGTGGCAGGGCGATCGTTTCAACAAGTGCCGCCCCACATGGCCCATGTCTCGGAGCGATTGGGCCTGTTTACGATCATTGTGTTGGGGGAATCCGTCGTCGGTGTCGTGGGCGGTATTTCTGGCCAGACCCTAGGGTTATTTGCCGGGGAAACGGGGCTGCTGGGTTTGATTATTGCCTTCAGCCTGTGGTGGATTTATTTCGATAGTGTGGATGCTTCCCCCCTGGAGTCCTATCGTCAGGGGCGTTTTGTGTCCGGCGTGATTTGGCTGTATACCCATTTGCTCTTGATGATTGGGCTAGCGGCAACCGGGGTGGGGGTCTATCACCTGATCTTTAGTGAACCGAACATCCCCCTGTACGCGGCAGAACGCTGGCTGATGAGTGGCGCTTTGGCCCTGTGTTTTCTGGCACTGGGAGTGTTACACCTGATCACCGTTTCCCTGGGGCATCCGCGTCAGCGTACCCTGGTGGCGGGGATTCGCTTTGGGACAGCGGCCTTCCTGCTGGTGTTGGCGATCGCGGGCACCCAGTTATACCCCATTACATTGATTTTGCTATTGGCGATCGTCAGTGTAGCCCAAGTGGTGCTGGATGTACTCTGCAAGGCCCGCGCCTGATCGATCCCAGGTCCTATGAGACAATACGAATGGCACTTTGGTACGATATCGAGATCCGAAGTCGGCATGATTTCAGGCATTTAATCTAGGACTTTAATGTAGGACTTCAACTGAGAACTTTTTTAGGACTTTAATGTAGGACTTCAGAATGCGCGGTTTGAAACAACTGGTTGTGAGTTTATTGATAGTGCTGGGGGTGGTCCTACAAAGCTGTGGCTCCCCGGCTAGTGCGCTGAGTCACTACGCCGATCAAGCGGATGGCTATGAATTTCTCTATCCGCCCGGTTGGCTCCAGGTGCAGGTGACCAATGGACCAGATGTGGTCTTCCATGACCTGATTGAGACAACGGAAAATGTCAGTGTGGTGATCAGCCCGATCGCGCCGGGGAAATCCTTGAGTGCCCTGGGGACCCCCTCCCAAGTGGGGCAGGAATTAGTCAAACGCGCCTTGCAACCGGCATTAACGGCCCAATCGAACACGGCCACCCCGGCCAGCGTTGAACTGGTAAATGCTGAAGCCCACGAGACGGCAGCCAACACCTACTATGTTCTGGAGTATGCCGTGGAGCGCGAGGGGCAACGGCGGCATAACCTCGCCAGTGTCGTGGTTAGTGGCGATCGCCTCTTTACCTTTAATATCTCCACCTCGGAGCAACGCTGGCCCCAGGTTGAAGGCTTGTTTAAAACCGTGGTGAACTCGTTTACAGTATCCTAACCCCTCATGGCTATGCCCCAAGTCGTTTTAGCATCCGCGTCGCCAGCACGGCGGCGGTTATTGCAAGCGATCGGGATTGAGCCGATCGTCCGTCCCAGTGATTTTGATGAATCGCAGATGGCGATCGCGGCTCCCCAAGCCTTGGTCGAAACCCTGGCCCGCTGCAAAGCGACAGCGGTGGCGGATCGCATTCGAGATGAATATCCCCTGGTGGATTTGCCACCGTGGCTAGTGGTGGGCTGTGATTCAGTCCTGTCGATTCATGGGGAAGTCCACGGCAAGCCGGCGGATGCCGCCACCGCGATCGCCCGCTGGCAGCAAATGCGTGGGCAAGTGGGGAAACTCTATACAGGCCACGCCCTGATCGATTTGCAGCAGGACCTGACCTTGGTGCGTTGCCAGGTGACGGAGGTGTTTTTTGCCACCCCGACTGATGCCCAAATTCACGCCTATGTGGCAACGGGGGAACCGCTCCAGTGTGCCGGGTGTTTTGCCCTGGAAGGGAAAGGCGGGGTTTGGGTGGAAAAACTAGAGGGTTGCCACACCAATGTGATTGGCCTGAGTCTGCCCCTGTTCCGGCAAATGCTGCATGACCTGGGCTACGATGTGAGTAATTTTTGGGTTACCCCTCACCCACGCCACCACTGAGGTGGTCACGACGCTCCTTACCTTCCTGTGACGGTTCATTCATGTTGCTGCTGTTGACCAATGATGATGGCATTGATGCCCCTGGCTTACAAACCCTACAACGGGCGATCGCGGGGCAAGGCGTGGTGGTTGCGCCCAATACAGAGTTTTCTGGCTGTGGCCACCAGGTAACCACCCATCGCCCGATCGCGGTGGAGCAACGTACCGAGATGGCCTGGGCGATCGCGGGTACCCCTGCTGATTGTGTGCGGGTCGGCCTCCACCTCCATCCCCAGGTTCATTGGGTTTTGGCAGGTGTGAATGCCGGGGGAAACCTGGGCGTCGATATCTACACCTCTGGCACCGTCGCCGCCGTACGGGAAGCCACGTTTCATGGCATCCCCAGCATTGCCTTATCTCAATACCGTAAGGGGAAGCGTCCCGTGGATTGGACGATCGTGCAGCGGTTGACGGAACGGGTATTGGCGACGCTCCTCGATCGGCCTCCCCAACCCGGCCACTTTTGGAATGTGAATTTTCCCTACCTGGAAGCAGCAGAGGCTGACCCCAAAATGGTGTTTTGCCAACCCTGTGTGCAACCTTTACCGATTCATTACGCCATTGAAGGTAGCACGTATCAATATGTGGGTGAGTATGCCAAACGTCCAATCGTGGGGGGGACAGATGTTGCCCACTGCTTTGGCGGTAGCATTACCATTAGCCAAATTCCAGTTTAAGTCACAGCTTTGGGTAACCTTCGTCCAGCACGCTTGTCGTCCACAATCTCAGTTCCCTATATGAGCGATCGTCGGCCCCCGCAACCCTTACCCGATCACCTCTGGGGCGACCAGTGGCGTTTTGCCAGCCTACCAGCGGCTGAGTTAATGGCGGCTTTTCGCGATCGTCCCCTGCCGGTCCTAGAGCTACCGGAAACGCGATCGCCCCTGAACTTGGGATTAGCGGCAACGTTGCCCATCCCAGGCGTTATCATCGATGGCGGGCGGCGATCGTTGCCCCTAGCCTTTTGGTTGCGGGACACCCAACCAGTGGCCTTGAAATTTATCCCAGGGCCACTCAATGGCTTGATATTAGAGGCAGGAGATACCGATCGTTGGGTATTAGCCACTTTTCAGGATGCCGAGGTGACCGCCGCCGCCCAGTTATTTGTTGAGCGCAAATATCGCAGCCGGGGCCTCCACTTTCTCCTCGTGCAACCAGATAACACTGGCGTCACCTATAGTGGCTTTTGGCTGCTGCAAGACCACATTTCATCATCCTAGGCAAGGGTTATCACCCACTGCACCGACCTGCACACGCCTAACCCTAAGGTCCCCTGTCCTTGGAGGCGGTTGACTTTTTCTCAGGGAAAATGGGCTGACTTTAGACAACTTCACGCAAAATGTGAATTTTTGTCGTAAAACTGATCCCCACTAGAAAATTGCGATATCTTGGCAATAGAAGCTCCAAGCTTCTAGATCACGAAACGTCTAATTCACGGAAATTAAGGAGGTCAGTTATCGATTTCCACGTGAATGTGTCTCGTTTAACGACAACAGCATCCCAGTTGATTGCGGCCATTTCCTCGCTCTAAAAACAGGAAGTTTGGGTAGTGACTATTACTCAGGTAATTGCGCATTAGTCCCACTTCAGATAGGCTCCAGCAGATAGAGGAAAAGGGATAGCGATCCTGTCGGTGCTGTTGTTGCTTTTAAAGCATAAAGCATTTAAATCAATCGCGGTTTGTGGCACTGTGTGGGAGTACCCGAATACTGAACAACGGTAGCAATTCTCAATGGCTCGTGAAGGATTGGGGTGAAGGCTGCTAGCCTGCGCGGGCAGGATACCCACCCCACGCTCATCAACCCCTTGAGGTTGCGATGGCACCCCCACATAATCAGGACGTATTAGAGGGTGTTTTAAAAGCCCAGAAACCAGCCGTAGTGGCGACTAAAGTCGCCACTACAAACGCAAAACAACGCTTAGAACAATCAAACGTCAAGATCCGTAGTCGCGGTTTTAACCGCGATCCCCCTTTTAAAACATCCTCTTAGGCCGGCCAGCTTAAACGGACCAACTTAAACAAAGATAAAACGCGGTGTAATATTGGCTGTGGGAGCAACATTATCTAGCACCGCAATCAACTCATCATTACTGCTGGTTCCTGGCGAACCATCGTTGTCGATATAAATAGCAGCCGTATTAAACGCAGAACCAATGTAGTAGTCAAGTCCACTCTTGAGTTGAATAAAGTCTTCAGCAATATTAAAGTCAGCAATGCGGGCAAAGGCATCGATACCAGGACTATTGGAATTACCGTCATCATAATAGGCCTGGAAGCTATTGCCCAGGACAAAAAAGTCAGAACCTGCGCCACCAATTAGCACATCGATCTCGCCAAACCCAGCAAACTTCTCATTGCTGCCATCCAGGGTATCGTTGCCATCATCGCCACTGAGGGTATCATTGCCCCGATCGCCATACAGCAGATCATTTTGCTTGCCACCAAAGAGCGTATCGTTGGCCTGCCCGCCAAAGAGGGTATCGTTATCAAGATCGCCGCGCAGCACATCATTGCCATCATCCCCAAACAAGCGATCGCGCTGCTTGCCGCCATACAGGGTGTCGTCGCCTTTGCCGCCGTGCAGGGTGTCATTATCCTGGCCACCAAAGATGCGATCGCGTCCCTGATTGCCCAGCAGGGAATCATTACCCTGATAACCATAAATTTCATCAT
Organism: Coleofasciculaceae cyanobacterium bin_20; assembly: GCA_037445115.1. Lineage (GTDB taxonomy): Bacteria > Cyanobacteriota > Cyanobacteriia > B231 > B231 > Trichothermofontia. The sequence goes on along the minus strand of JBBILC010000001.1, from coordinate 66,471 downwards.
TGCCACTGGTGCCCACGATCGTTTCACTGGCATTGGTCCCCAAGATCTGATTAAAGGGACCATTGAAACTGGGAATGCTAATGTCAATCCCCGGTGGCAAAGGATTAGAGGGATTCGTCGGAAACCCTGGCCCGGTAATCAAATTACCCACATTGATCGTAATGATATCGGTATCCACCAGGGGGCCACCTGTACCGGTGTTACCCAAATCATTCGCGGCGATCGATAGGGTCGCTGTCCCACTGAAGTTGGGATCGGGATCAAAGCGGAGGCCATTCAGGGCAGCATTCACATTGGCAAGGCTACCGTTGAAGCTCATGCTGCGATCGTTGATCCCATCGCCCTCGTCCTGCCGGAAGGAAAGCCCATTCGTCCCATTGAGCGTGATGGTACCGTTGGTGGCAATCAACGAGATCAAAACCGGATTATTGCCCGCATCCGGATCGGTTACCGTAATGCCATTCCCTGCACTGGGCGAAAACAACAGGGGGGTATTAGGGCGGGTGGCCTGGGTAGCAGGGACAAAGTTAACGGGGGGTTGATTGCTCCCAATCACATTGACATTGAGGGGTTCAATACGAACGGCATCCGCAATGACGACGCCATTGGCATTATTCGCTAATTGCACCGTGAGGCTATTGCCGACAATGGTATAGGACCCCAAGACATCCTGAAAGGTTGCCCCCCCAGTCACAATCTGACCGCTGGGGTTCAGTTGCTGGTTCACATTCACCGTTAGGGGAACGCCTCCCGTCAGGGTAAAGGGGGCGTTACTGGCCGCACCCGACTGCGGCACCCAGGTTGTCGATACCCGGTAGGCCCCCGGTGCTAAGCCCGTGAAGGTCCAGATGGCCAGATTGCCGGGCATATCCGCTGGGGCACCCGCACTGGCAGTGCGCAGATCATTCTGAAACCCGATGCCATTCGCAATTGACCAAGCTCCCGTTTGGAGGAACCCTGAGTCGCCATCATCGATAATGGTGAAAAACACACCGGGATAGTCCTGCAAGGTTGCGGCTTGAAAGGCAAGGGGCGATCGCATCGGCCCAGTGCGATAGGCTAATTCCCAATCCCCGCCAAGGGCTGCATTTCCCGTTAACCCCAAGGAGGCCGCCACACTTGCGCCCGTCAAACGGCTTAATTGTTGAACAAAGATCTGCCCGCGCCGTTCACGGGCCACATTACACCCATAGATAAACACCTCAGCCGACTCGGCTAGGGCATAACTCCAGCGATGAATCTGGCGGGCATAGTGCATCAAATTCTGAAGGTCCAGGCGAGTTGTCCCCAACCAAACCCGGCCCGGTTCCCCGTGGGAAACCAAGTGCAGGCTCGTGACCCGTTGTTGTTGCCGCAATAAATGCTGGCTGATCTGGTCAATCCCATCCTCATCGGGGTTTAAAACCACCACCTCAACCCCCGGCAACACACCCGCCGCCAATTGCTGATAAGCGTCAACCCCCGGATCAATAAAAACGAGGCGATGGGGAGGCACCCGTCGTCGAGCAGGTCGATCGAAGGAGAGGACCTGTGACGGGATAGAACGGGGTGTAGAGAGATTGATGTGAGACGGTGACATAATTGCTTCTTCGCGATTATCGCATTAGCATTCGGGGATGGAGACTGACGCGGGCAAACCAACCAGTGGGCATCCTTGAGAGACATCCACTAACCATTTCCAACGATTAATAAAGTGGCGGCTTAATTGCATGGTGGGAAGATCCCAATACCAATACGAAAAAGCCACGACACTACTTGTGGGGTGAACAATCTATAAAAGACAGTTCTTGCCACTATAATTAGTGGCACAACGCGACTAGCGTCAAGTTGTGGCTAAACGATAGCCCAAAAATTGGAATTGTCAAGAAAATTTTGGATGCCCGTTCAACCTGCGATCAAAAGGCAGGAGTAATGGGGAAGAGTACCAGCCGCTATGCGGGGAGGGGGCAGGATGGAACGGATTTTGGAACCGGAAGTGATGGATACCTGGGCAGAGGCGATCGCCTACGATGCGATGGACTTCACGGCGGTCAATACCGACTTTGCGGCATTAGCGATCGCCCTTGGGCCACCAGGCGTTGCCCAGGTGCTGGACTTGGGCACGGGTACGGCGCGGATTCCGATCCTGATTGCCCAGCAGCGCCCCCAGTGGCAGATCAGCGCGATCGATCTATCAGAAAATATGCTCAAGGTGGGAGCCAATAATGTACAGGCTGCCGGTTGTCAGGGCCAGGTGATCCTGGTGCAGGCCGATGCCAAGCAGTTACCCTACACCGATGCCCAGTTTGACCTCGTGATTTCCAACAGCATCCTACACCACCTTCCCGATCCCTTGCCTTGCCTGCGGGAGTTGCAACGGGTACTCAAACCGGGTGGGGGTATTTTATTGCGGGACTTGCTGCGTCCGGCGGATCGGGCCACAGTAGCGGCGTTGGTTGCCCAGATTGGCCCAGACTATGATGCCCATCAGGCCCAACTGTTCCACGATTCCCTCTGTGCCGCTTTTACCCTAGCTGAAGTGACCGCAATGGTCCAGACCGTGGGTCTGGCGGGGGTGGAGGTCTATCAATCCTCCGATCGCCATTGGACGATCGCCCGTTCTTCAACCCTGCCGTCGGCCTGAGCAGCCCCCCGGCGAGCGCCTATCCTGGATTGATCGCTCGATAGGCATGATGCTGAATCCAATGCTGGGCAATATCGAGGCGGCGGCAAATCCAAACGCGATCGTGGCTTTGCACATAATCGAGAAAGCGGGCCAAGGCTGCTGTGCGTCCGGGGCGTCCCGCGAGGCGCGTATGCAACCCCACCGACATCATTTTCGGAGCCGTTTCCCCTTCTTGATACAGCACATCAAAGGCATCTTTCAAATAGGTGAAAAAGTCATTACCACTGTTAAATCCCGGTGCAACCGAGAATTTCATATCATTATTATCCAGCGTATAGGGAATGACTAAATGGGGTTTACCTTCCACTTCAACCCAGTAGGGTAAATCATCGTTGTAGGCATCAGAATCGTAGAGAAAACCGCCTTCTTCTACCACCAAACGGCGTGTATTCACACTCGGTGCATAGCGGCAATACCACCCCAGCGGTCGCGATCCCGTCAGTTTTTGGAGCGAAGCGATCGCCAACTGCATCTGATGGCGTTCTTCCACCTCGCTCATCTCATGAAACCCGATCCACCGCCACCCGTGGCAGCAAATATCGTAACCCGCTGCAACAATGGCCTGCGCCGCCTCCGGGTTTCGCTCCAACGCCAGAGCCGCCCCAAACACCGTAATGGGTATCTGGCGGCTTTGAAACAATCGCATTAACCGCCAAAAACCAGCCCGACTGCCATATTCATACACGGACTCTACGATCAAATCTCGTTTCCCCGGTCCCATCGATGCACCCGGTACTTCCCATAAATAGGTTTCGGAGCGATTATCCCCATCTGGAATCGAATACTCCGAGCCTTCCTCATAATTCATCACAATTTGCAGCGCCAAACGGGCATCTCCCGGCCAGCGGGGATGGGGAGGATGGGCACCGTAGCCAGTGAGATCACGGGGATAAGAAGACAAGGACATAGGCGAAAGGAACGATTTTAGGGGCGGGCATCTTGACTGCTGTTGCTTGATTTTAGATTTTAGATTTTAGATTGGCAGTCGAGACGACTACCGTAATTTCAATTTATGATCTACGGCTTGTGCGTGCCTTCTCTAATTTAGTCAAGAATTGAGTCAAGTCTGGAGGGCTGGTAAGCGCACTACAAACGCGCTGCCTTGGCCAACCGAGGACTCAACTTCGATCGTACCTCCGTGTGCCTCCACAATTTGTCGGGAGAGATGCAAACCCAGGCCACTGCCCGATCGCGTATGGTTGCCCTGGCGAAAGCGCTGGAATAGAGTTGCTTGTTCCGCCGCCGGGATGCCGGGACCCGTGTCCTTCACCCGAACCACTAACCAGGCTTGATGAGGGGATAGGGCATCGTCTGAATCAGCCATCACGCAGGCGAGGGCCACTTTCACGGCTCCGCGATCGGTAAATTTAATCGCATTCCCCACCAAATTGGTGAACACCCGCCGTAACTCTTGGCGATCGCCCGCCACTTCAAAGCGGGTGAAGGCTGTGGGACCGCAGGCGGTGGCAAACCCAAGCGCTATATTTTTGGCCGTAGCCAGGGGTCGTAGTTCCAGCACCACTTCTTGCAGCAAATCCTGAAGGTTGACTGTAGAAAAGGTGAGGGACTTGGCCCCGGCTTCATAGCGATAGACCTCCAGCAGTTGGTTCACCATCTGGAGCAAATTTTGATTGCTGCGAATCATGCTGGGGATGACCTCCTGCATTTGAGGGGTCAACTCCCCTAGGGCACCCTCTAAAAACAGGTTGAACATGCGATCAGCAGCAATCAGGGGCGTCCGCAGGTCATGGGTTAGGCGCGAGACAAAATCCTCCCGCTGGCGGGCAATTTGGTTGCGTTCCTCGATCGTGTGTTTCAGACGCAGCAGCGATCGCACCCGCGCGAGTAGTTCATCAAACTCGACGGGCTTACGGATAAAATCATCGGCCCCCAAATCCAACCCCCGCACCACACTGGGTTGATCCGACGCTGTGATCAGCAAAATCGGGACAAAGGGTAGACGGGGATTATTGCGAATGCGGCGGGTGACTTCGTAACCATCGATCTCCGGCATCATCACATCCAGCATGATCAGATCTGGTGGCTCCTGCTCGACCTGACGCAACGCTGTATAGCCATCCGCCGCCACCTCCACGGCATATCCCTCTGAATCCAGCACTGATTGAATCAGGTAGGCATTATCCGGTGAGTCATCGACAACGAGGATGCGATCGGTCGTCACGCTACGCTGCGGGGGAGACGATGGGTAGGGAGCGGTCAACATGATTACTTAGGTCACTGTATCGAGGTAGGGGCGGTTTGGGAAGGGAAAAGTGCCAAAAGGCACGATCCCAAGCCAGGAAAGCGATGCAGCCTGATTAATCCTGATTAGTAATGAATCAATCCCAAATGCTTGTCGGGACAGGTTACCCCCAAAATCTAGCGGGCAAGCCCATGATCTAGATAAACCCACCCTTTCAGGGATGTCCTCACTACCATTGTGCAAGCAATTCTACAGATTGGCGTCTTCCCTGTGGCAGATTCCGCCCCATCCTGACCCTCCCCCCTGTGTTTTTGCCTTAAAAACCTACGCGGGATAGATCCGTAACCGCCGATTGGGTTCCTCGCCAAAACTGGCCGATTTAAGGTGATAGTGTTCCACCAACTCATGTTGCATCCGCCGCACCTTGGCCGATCGCGGCAATAGCTCCACGGGTTGGCCCTTGGGGAGGACAATCTGCTCGACAGCGAGACGGGTTTCCTCTAGGGCTTCCAACTCGTCATCGCTGCCCGTGGGGGAGAATAGGCTGAGATCTAGCCCACTGGCAGAAGCTGGCTCATCCACATTGAGCATTCGCCGCAAGGCACGGACAATATGGGGTAAGGTGCTGGCCTTGATGGCGTGGATCGGGACTTGGCGCATTTTGGCCAAGTGCTTAAGTTTGGAGTGGCCCTTCACCTGCGATCGCACTGTCAGAATCACATCTGCCTCGTCAATATTTTTGGTGATGACCACGGGGAGGGCGAGGGTGTGAATGGCCTGCTCCAGTTGTTGACGCCCCACGGCATAGGGATAGATGCACAGGGTCTCTCCTCCCGACACGATCGGGACCACAGCGGGAAAATCTACCACCGACTCCCGCCTAGACGCTGACTCATCCTCAAATGCAGCCAACTCCGCCGACGGCAACGGCTGCTCCGCCAACGACGCATCTAGCATTTGGGCAAAGTACTGCTCCTCCGAGAGGGGCACGGACGCACGGGCAGCTTTACGGGTGCTGGGGGAACTAGCCGGGGGCACCATACGACCAGAGGACTGCCAGCCCTTGGCAAAAGGGGTCATTGTCGGCACTTCGGCTTGGGCGGGAGGTAATTCGCGGGTGACGACAACCTTGCCCTCGTCGTTAATCGTGCGGAGCTGGGGACTGACGGGGCGTCCGCGCAGGATGTTATCCACGGTTTCGGCGACTTGCTCATGCACGACCCACCGTTGCCGCTCCAGCATTTCGATCGCGATCTCAAAGGTGGGGGGAGCCTTGCGCTCCAGGACCGTTTTCTGGCTCCCGCGACGGCGGGCTTCCTCATCCCCCAGGGTAACGGACTGGATACCGCCGATTAAATCCGAGAGGGTGGGGTTTTTGATCAGGTTGGCAATCTGATTGCCGTGGGCCGTGCCGACCAGTTGCACCCCGCGTTCGGCGATCGTCCGCGCTGCGAGGGCCTCCAGTTCCGTGCCAATTTCATCGATGATGATCACCTCTGGCATGTGGTTTTCCACCGCTTCGATCATCACTTGGTGCTGTAACTCCGGACGGGCCACCTGCATCCGTCGTGCCCGCCCGATCGCCGGATGGGGGATATCCCCATCGCCCGCAATTTCGTTAGACGTGTCGATAATCACGACCCGTTTGCCCAGTTCATCCGCCAGGACACGGGCAATCTCGCGCAGGGCCGTCGTTTTGCCCACCCCAGGCCGTCCCAGGAGCAGGAGCGATCGCCCCGTTTCCACTAGATCGCGAATCATGCTGGTGGTGCCAAAGATGGCGCGGCCTACCCGGCAGGTCAATCCTACGACATCCCCAGTGCGGTTGCGGATGGCGCTAATGCGGTGCAGGGTTTGCTCAATCCCGGCTCGGTTATCGCTGCTGAAACTCCCCACCCGTTGCACACAGGTGGCTAACACGGGGCGCGTGATCGCATGGGTCGAGAGTTCCTCCACCCGATTGGGGAAGCGAGCCTCTGGCACCCGGCCTAAATCCATCACGACTTCAACCAGTTGATCGCGATCTGGGTGGTGGCGCAGGCGCGACTGCAATTCATCGGGCAGGATATCGAGCAGTTGATTCAGGTCGTCAGTAATTTGCATAGATGCTGGGGGGTGTTGAACCCGTCAGTGCAATAGAAGTGTGGAATCGAGACCAGCTAAACCCCATCATGCGGTGGCCCAGGGGGCGATCGGGATGCCCCGCGTAGCTATCCCTAGGGTGACCTAGGCCAGGGAACGGGCGAAGGGGGACTGGGGAAGGGGGTGGGCATCATGAACCTCAACACCGTTAACGTCATCTTTCAAAATCGGTAAGGGATGGGACTTGAGTTGAGCAACCAACGCGCTTGCCTGCTGCACCGCCGCCCAGAGGCGATCGGGCCTGGTTGCCAATGCCTGGGAAGTCACTGCGGGGGCATCCGATGGACCAACCGCGCCCTCGGTTTCCAGCCAGTGGGCCAGTTGGGTGCGGGCGTAGCTACCGTAGGCAATCCCCGCGATCTGCCTTGGATGTCGCGACGCGATCGCCGTTCTGGAATCGGGTTCCTGACCCACGGGAGATGCTGGCGTGGCCAATAGCCCCAGTTGCCGTGCCTTGGTAACCGTATGGGCATTGGTGCCCCCTGCTAGTTGTACAAAACCGGAAGGCCCCTCAGCCAGGACCTTTTGCGCCAGTTTCAGGGCCGCGTGGGTGGTGCCCTTACCCAGATCGCCGCTCATGGGCCGACCATCGGTTTGCCAGACCAGGGGACCGGACCACGTTTCCCGGATGAGGTTATACAGGAACCACAGGTAGGCGATCGCGTCGTCGCCATCGGGAAAGCTAATCGCTAGCAGTTTGAGGCGATCGCAATGGGGCAAAATCGCGGACCACAGGCGTTGGAAGTCCGCAACCCGACCGATCTGGGTATGGATCTCGATCGCATCAATCCCCAAGGCCACAATCTGGGGCAAGATCTGGGCCGGATCGACGACGGTGGACTCGGTGATAATCTGACCGATCGGACAGATGGGTAAACAGCGGCCACAGCCATAGCAGCGATCGGCGATCACCCCCTGGGGGGCAGGCGGGGCAGGGAAGGCGATCGCCTGGGCAGGACAGATCCGCTCGCAGGGGCGGGGACAGTCGGGGGGACAGCGATCGGGATCAAAGCTGGCTTTGCGAAAATGGGGATCTTCGCCATCATTCAGGCTGACCATTAGCCACGGGCGATGGGTCAGGAGCGGACCCGAATTAACGGTTTGGGCGCTATTTGCGAGGTTGACGGTTGGGGAGGCAATTAAATCATGGGTTTTCAGGGTGGTGGCGATCTGGATGGCTTCCTGGGCAGCGGTGATCACGGCAGGATCAGCCGCCACATCAATACAATCCGCTCCTGCCAGGGTATAGACCAGTGTCAGATCGCGAATGCTGGCAAGGTGTTGGTAGCTGGCTCCGCAAATTAACTTGAACCAGTGTCCCTCGTGGAGTGCTTGTAAAGGATGGTGCAGATCAGTCACCCTTCTATGATAATTTCCCGGCGTGATAGATGACCCGATATCCCAGTACTGCTGATCCTACCCCCTGGGATCAACGCACTGCAAGTATTGGCGATCGCCTGAGCCAAAAAATTGTGCTAGCAAGTTTCCCCCTATTGATGGCGGCATTCTCATCCCGATCGTGATGGCTGCCATAGTTCAGGCAAACAACCTCTTGCACAGACAGGTCCAACTTTCCCCAGCGGTAGCCACCGCAAGAGGGGACCTCGATTAATTTGGTTAGAGCAGTTCAACTGCCCTAACCAACGAGATTACGTTGCTTGTGAGCGCAAACAAAATTTGTATTTTCGAGGTGCCCTTATGATTATTTTGAAGACAAACCAGAAACGTTAAACACTGAGCGAGGGATAGCCCTCTCTGGCTGTCTCGGAGCGCGGTAGCGGTAGTAGGCAGCGCAAGCTCCCTCCGAAGACACCATCGTCGCTCCTAGGGGATGCTCAGGCGTGCAAAGCGTGCCAAAGGCCGGACATTCGCTGGGTTTCTTCACCCCTTGCAAAATCAGGCCACTGATACAAGTAATCACCTCGGTTTCAGCTAAATTCGTGGCTAAATTCGTGGCTAAATTCGACGGTGCTAGCTCTGGCTGGGGATCGGTTTCCCGTGGGAGGCCAAAGCGTTTCTGGGCATCAAAGGCCGCATAGGCCGATCGCAGCGCCAAGCCACTCTGGGGAATTTCGCCAATCCCGCGCCATTGCCGGGGCACCACTTCAAACACCGTGTCGATCAACTGTTGGGCCGTCGGATTCCCCTCCGGGCGCACCACGCGGCTGTACTGATTCACCACCTCCGTGCGGCTTGTCTCCAACTGTTCAATGCAGAGATAGATGCCCTGGAGAATATCCAGGGGTTCAAAGCCCGTCACCACGATCGGCACTCGATACTGTTGCGCTAAGGGTCGGTATGCCTCAATCCCCATCACCGTACACACATGACCCGCCGCGAGGAACCCCTGCACCCGATTCTCCGGCGCACCCAGGATCGCCGCGATCGCCGGGGGAACCAACACCTGAGAAACCAACAGGGAAAAATTCTTCAAACCCTGCTGTTGGGCCTGATAAACCGCCATTGCATTCGCCGGAGCCGTCGTTTCAAAGCCAATGGCAAAGAAAATCACCTCGCGATCGGGGTTTTCCTGGGCCAACTTCACCGCATCCAGGGGCGAATACACAATCCGCACATCCCCCGCCGCCGCCTTCACGGAGAGTAAGTCCCGATCGCTCCCCGGCACCCGCAACATATCCCCAAAGGAGCAGAAGATGACCTGGGGTTGGGAGGCCAGGGCGATCGCCTGATCAATCAGCGCGATCGGGGTGACACAAACCGGGCAACCCGGACCATGAATCAAGGTCACATCAGGGGGTAGCAGTTGGTCAATGCCGTATTTCACGATCGCATGGGTTTGCCCACCGCAGATTTCCATCAGGCACCAAGGCCGGGTGGTGAGGCGGGCGATCGCATCGGCATAGCGGTGGGCAGCGTCGGCGTCGCGGTATTCGTCAACGTACTTCACTCGTTTCCAACTCCGCTAATTCACCCATTGCCTGCAAGGTTTCAAACACCCGTTCGGCCTCTTCCGCATCCACGGTATTCAGGGCAAAGCCCACATGGACAATCACATAATCCCCAACTTGAGCTTCGGGCACATAGGCCAAACTGACCGCCTTGAGGACCCCCCCAAAGCGGACTTTCCCCATGCGGTTCAGGCTGTCATCACCCGTAACACTGACAATTTCTCCGGGCACGGCTAGACACATGGTTGATTTCCCGATCCCATTAAGCGTTCACTATTGCCCACTATGCCCGATCGCCTGCCCTCACCCCGGCAGATAACCCGAAAAACTTAAGGCTTCAGTACGCGCCTCGTTGTTCGTCGTGACAACTTGAGTCGTCAAAGCAGCCGTATCTGGTGCCAACAGGTTCTGAGGTTGTCCAAACCGGGCTGCTTAAGCAGTGGGCGGTAGCGGTGGGCCAATAAACGGCGTGGGTGGTCCCATTTTGGGGAGGTTGGGCGCGGGCGTTGGTTCCACTTGGGCCAGTTGTAGGGCTTGTACCAGACGGGCTAGGGCCGCTTCCAGCTTGTGGCCAGGGTCGAGGGTAATCCAACCTTCTGGGGTGTATTGGCGAACCTCAAAGTGCAGGTGGGGACCCGTCGAATTGCCCGTACTACCGACAAGGCCGATGACCGTGCCCTGTTCTACCGTATCCCCCGGTCGCACCAGAATTTGGGACAGGTGGGCATAGAGGGTTTCCTGGGCCGCGTCTGGATGTTCTAGCACCACCGTAAGGCCATACCCCCCCATAACGTCCGCGATCGTGACCTTGCCCGCAAAGGCAGCGAGGACTGGCGTGCCTACATCGGCGGCGAGGTCAGTCCCGGAATGGAAACGCCAATCGCCGGAAATTGGGTGGAGCCGCCAGCCGAACATGGAGGTAATGGGTACGGGAAAGGGCAGGGGGAATAGGGCATGGCGATGCGCGTTACCCATTTGCCGCAGGACACTCAGGGTTCGCCCAAAAGCGGTCCGGTTGAAATAGGCTTGGCCGTTGGCTAGGGTTTGGCCAGGATTAAACTGAAAGACCGAATTGGGATTGATCCCCGGCTGTTGCTGCCAGCGATCCTGGGGGGGATAGGCATGGGCTTCACCTGCTGCGGTTGTGGGCGACCAGGCGGTATTAGCTGAAGGGTTGGGGGGGCAAATCGCACTGGGGGCTGTACTACCTGCCGTGACCACGGCCTGACATCCGGTCGATCGCTCCGATAACACCACGTCCGGTGCCATTTCGTAGCTGCTGGTCGCCCCCAGGGAATAATCCGAGCCATCAATATAAGTACCTGGGATGGGTGCGGCGGTTTCATGTCCAGCCACCGGGGGGGCCTGCTGGGGTTGTAGCAACACTTCCGGTGGCTCTTCCGGCAAAAATACCTGGGGTAAGGGCGCTGGCGGTGGATCGGAAGGTGGCACGATCGTGGGTGCTGGCAGGGGAGCTGCCTCGGCTGCGGGAGGCGCTGCTTCATAGGTGGGCACGATCAAATCCGCCGCTTCTTGGGCTAGGACAGCCCCACTGGGGAGCAGACCCAAGCCACAGACCCAGCCTAAGCCGGTTAGCCAGTATCGCCGCTGGGGATGCAGGCGCGGAAATCGCTGCAAAGGCCGCAAAGGTTGTTGTTTTGGGGCAGGCGATATCATGATCGTGTACTCACTCCTCAACAGAAAAAATCGGTTCCCTCAGGGGCCATCCTTGTCCATGATCCCGATGGCTACAGCCTGGGGTAGGAACGCCAGCCACAATCTAGCTAGCTACGGAGAGGTAACCAAGGCTCGATCCTAACCTAAGTTGCCCCAAGCGATGACCACGGTCAAGGTTCTAATTCATTCACATCATAGCCGAGACGAATCTGACCGGGGTGGAGAATTTGTTCTCTGTCTGCCCCCGCAGCTTCCCCAGATGGGGACAGGGGGTGTACCCGCAATCCCCCGGCTGGCGTAATGCCGACGATCATCATGGGTTGGCCAGCCACTTGGATGGATCGATCCCGATGGTTCAACAGGGCCTCATAGGCCGGCAGCAGATCGGCCATGCCCTGCTGTTGCCAATGGTCGTAGCCAGTGAGTAACCCTTGCAGGACGATCGCCGCAAGATGGGCAAGCGAGGTGATCGTCGGTGTTAAGCCTGGGGGTTCCCGCGTCGATCCGGCTTGCTCTGCCCAAAAGGTTTGTAAATTCGTCCCCACGGCTGGGACTGGATTGGCCCAATTGATCCCGACCCCAATCACCGCCTGCTGGATCGTGTCCCCCCGGAGCCGGGTCTCGGTGAGGATGCCCCCCAATTTGCGGCCCATGAGCACCAGATCGTTAGGCCATTTAATTTGCACGGGAATTGCCCATTCTTGTAGTGCCCTCGCCAGCCCCCAGGCGCTACAGAGGGTCAACTGGGCGGCCAGGTTGGCTCTCAGGTTAGGGGCACAGGACCAGGATAGATAGAGTCCGCCTGCTGCCGAAGTCCAACGGCGTCCCCACTGGCCCCGTCCGGCGGTTTGCTGTTGGGCGATCGTGGTGGTGCCGATCGGATGTCCCTGCCCTAGGTATTGCCATAGGGTCTGATTGGTCGAGGCTACTTGGGGAAAGCAGTGAATCTGGTGGGGTTGGGGCCACGGCGCAGCGGTATCCTGGGTGGCGATCACGGCGGCCCAATAATCAGAGAAGGTATCCCAGTCGGAAGGGGGGCTGAGGGCTGGCATAACGGTTGGGGTTTGCTATCCTGCTATTTAAGCGATACCACGATCGGTAGGGTCCGCCAGCTATGACGTACAGTGTGATTTATGACGGCAACTGTAACCTCTGTGTCACCTTGGTCCAAACCCTAGAGCGCCGCGATCGCGGTCAACACTTTCGTTACGCCCCCATGCAGGATCAGGCTGCCCGCGATCGCTTGGGTATTACCGCTGCCGATTGTGAGTTGGGGATGATTCTGGTGAATGATGCCGACCCTAGCCAACGCTGGCAGGGTAGTGCTGCGGCCGAGGAAATCGGTCGCCAGTTGCCGGAGGGGGCAGCGCTGGTCGCTGGGTATCGATTGCTGCCAGGACTGAAACCAGCGGGCGATCGCCTCTATGCCTACGTGCGCGATCGGCGCTATCAATTTTTTGGCCAACGTCGCGCCACCTACACCAGCCCCTATCCCCTCTGTCAAGCTGCCGCCTGTCAACCGCTCCAGCCGCCTGCGGACCTTACGCCTAATGCACCCAGCTAGAACACTTAACCATAAGGACACCTCGAAAAGTACCCATCCTGTGTGCTCCAAAGCAACGTTATCCCGCCGGATGGGACCGTTGAACTGCCGCCATCCCAGATTAATCAACGTGCCCATGTGGTATCGAGCATTACAGCCCTTTCCCCAGCCTCCTCGCGACACTATAAGCAATCTCAGGTGATTTATGGGCGTGGGGTGGGCATCCTGCCCGCGCAGCCTAGAAGCCTGCACCATAATCCTTCACGAATCATTTAGGATTACTAGAGAATAAATCTATAACTATTGATGATCCACCATTTTTAGATTACTGCTTTGGTGATCCACCGTTTTCAGATTAATGCTTTTGACTGATCTTCATTTAACCATTGGCGTAAAACCTTTGTTTAGTCAGTTAGGAGATGTGCGTATGGAATATCGTTTTGAGCTTTTGGGCGTTGCCAATATCCTGACCTTTTTCAATCATCAACAACAGCGATCAAACCATCCCCCCGATCAGGGTGTCGAGTATGTGGGGACACGACACTGTACCCTGGATGCGATGATCCATTCGATCGAACCCATTCCCCCCAAGCGAGGCTGGGATTTGGATGCCGTTATTGATACGGTGATTCAATATTGGCTGAACAATTCGGAAACAGTCCAACGCTGGCGAGAACGGCTAGAGGATGCGGGGCAAGAGAGCCTGCTGGTTGCTAAAGTAGGTGATCTTAAGGCAATCCGGGCAGAGTTTGAGTCTCTCTTGGGCGAGACTTTCTAGCCGTTAAGTTTTGGGTAGCCCCGCCCCTTGCCGGTATTGTACACTTTAATTTTGCCTGACCCCTCAGAACAGGATGCCTGTCAAGTATCAAGCACCGCTTGATAGAAAAGTTAATACTAAAGCTAACAGTCGGACCAATGGGGTTATACCCGGCTAGAGCCTAGGTTTGTGGTGATCGAGGCCCCCTATCTTCTGCCAACAATTGTTAACGTTTAAACCAGTTTTATAACTGAGTTACCGGTTTCTGTAATTCTTCCGTAATACTTGTTGCGTCTTGTGTTTTTTTACGGCAGTGGAGGGGATGCATTCGGTAAGCTAGGACGCAGCCACCCTCATTGTGGAGGTCGTATGACTCCCTTCCTACTCCGTCGATTTTGGTTTACCGTTGAGAATACGCAGGCTAGTGTGCTGCTGAAGCTCGACGATGCGGCCCTCGTGCAGTGCCTGATGCGCCAGTTGGGACCCCAAACCCTGGACGATCGCAACCAAGTCGATGCCCTGCAACACTACATTGCGTCTCGCATCAGCTTGATTCGGGATTTAGCGCAACAGCGGTTGGGGGATTATCAGGTCAGCTAGGGCCGCAAGTACAGTCCTGGGTGCATGGGCTAACCCAGCGAGATACGGTTGGAAAACCCGATTATCCCCACAAATCTTTAAGTTCACAGTCTTTAGCCCACAGTCTTTAACTGACCGCCTTTAGCCCACCGCCTTTACAAATGTTGGTGGGAATTGGGGTGGGTAGTGCAGTGCTTCCAATTGAGCCGCAAGGGCAATCAAGGTCCCTTCGGTGGCTGGCCGCCCGATTAACTGTACCCCCGTGGGTAAGCCATTCGTCCCTAACCCCATCGGTAGCGCGATCGCGGGTTGGCCAGTTGCATTCCAGGGTGGACAGGGCGATACCCAATTCACAATACGATCGAACACCGCATCCGGAGCCAGATCAGTCCATTCCCCCACCCGAATCGGGGGATGGCGAAAGACGGGCAGAACCAATACATCAACCGTATTGAAAAACGCCACAATCTGTCGGGCCGCCACCTGTAGCTGGCCCACTGCCTTCAGATAATCCGCTGCCGATCGCGCCCCTGCTTGGGCAAACAACCATTGGTTCACCGGACTGAGTGCTTCAACGGGCACCCCGGCGGCCACTACCCCTGTCTGCCATACCTGGATAAACGGCTCAATCATGGCCGTAAAGTCCGGACAGCCCTCCTCGACGTGGTGCCCCATTGCCTCTAGGTGGGCGGCCACCGATCGCACGGCGATCTGATAGGCGGGATCGGCCTCCCCAATTGGCGGAATGGTCGTTGATACGGCAATCCGGAGAGGGGCGATCGGGGTCGCCACCGCCCCTTGCGCTTGGGCTAAAAACGACGACTCCGGATCAGGTAACCAGTAGGGATCACCCAGGGTGTACCCGGCTAGCACATCCAGCAGGGCTGCCGCATCCGCCACCGTGCGGGCCAGGGGACCTTGAATGGTAATGCCACTCAGGTAGTCCCCTAGGGGGGCATGGGTGACTCGCCCCCGCGAAGGCTTAATCCCCACAATGCCGCAGCAATGGGCTGGTCCCCGAATGGACCCCCCGCCATCCGATCCCTGGGCGATGGGACACAATCCCGCCGCCACCGCCGCAGCGGAGCCACCACTCGATCCCCCAGCGGTATAGTCCAGGTTCCAAGGGCTGCGAGTGGGTATAAAGCCAGGGGGTTCGGTGTAGGGGAAAGACCCTAGCTCTGAGGTGGCGGTTTTGCCCAGAATAATAAAGCCAGCCTGTTTGATCCGGCTGACACCGCCTTCATCGTAAAGGGCCATATTCTCCTTCAGGGCAGCCACCCCTAAGCTACAGGGCAATCCCGCGACGGCATGGAGATCCTTGATCGCGATCGGGACGCCGAAGAATGGGGGGAGGGTAGCGGGATCAGCCGTCGCTAACACTTCAGTTTTGGCCTTAGCCTCTGCCACGGCTTGGTCGGCGCAAACATGCACAAAGCTACCCAAGGCACGATCATATTGCTGAATGCGATCGAGGTAGAGGTGTACTAAATCCAAGGGCGAAAGTTGACCCGTTTGGATGAGATGGGCTTGGATCAAGGCGGAGCTAAACGGGAGATCAGAAGCATTCATGAAATTGGGACCCAGGTCACAGGCGATCATATTGGGCCTATTGTGCCGGTTTTTGCCCCCGCCACCACTTACCAGTAGACAGAAATGCAACTGACCAATGCCCCATCAGGCCAAAGCTAACCTATGCCAGTCCCCCAGTGGCTTCTGGCTTGGCGCGGCGATCCACAAATCTTGGCCAATCGCTGGGAGGGTTAAGGTCAGGTGACAAATTTCGGAATTGAGCTATTCTGGGGGGCAAATTGCTGCGTCACCTTCCTGGGGCACATTGATATGACGGACGGCACCCTTCTGGAACAAGTCAGGCAGGGCGATCCTACAGCGATCGCTACCCTGCTCAATCACTATCTACAACGGAGTGGCATTACCGCTAGGGCGACGCTGCGCGATCGGGTATTGCATCTACTGCTGGAAGCGGCGCAGGTACCGGATCAGCAGGCGTTAGTTGCCTATGTACGGCGAGGCATGCAAGGGCTAAAGCAGGCAATGGCCCAACCCCGTAATGGCTTTGATACCGTCATGATCTATGGCCGTCGTCAGGGTGAGCGGGTTGCCGCGTGGACAGAAACCCTAGACCTCGCTGCCCTAGCGTCCACCGCTGCCCCCCCAATGACCGCTGCTGAGGCCGGTTTAGGAGCCGCTGCCCTGGGTTTAGGTTTAGGGACTGCCCGTCCTAGTGCAGAAGCTGTCCCCCCGGATATTCGCACGGGGACTGCCAGCCCCGTTCCGGAAGCCACTGTCTCCAGCCCGCCCCCGTCGCCGCCCTCGCCTCCATCCCCCAGCGCCGCCCCCGTCCCCCCTGTCCTAGAGTCAGGATTGGGGATTAGCGCGGGGAGTGAAGCCAGTGGTCCCAGTGTTGCCCCCGGCAGTCTGCCTCCGGTGGTGCCAGCGTCGTCCGTTCCCGCCAGCCCCACGCCGCCCCCCAATTCCCCGGCAGTGGCCAGTGGGAGCAGCACCCAGATGCAAGAGGCGTCTTGCCAAGGGTTATTAGCACGGGGATTACTCGGCCTTCTTATCCTGGGTTTTCTGGGCTATGTCGGCTGGATGCTTTGGACAGTTTCGCAGCAGAAACAATCAATTTCCGATGCCCAAGCCCTCACCGCCGGGGCGATCGATGTCGCCAAGGTAACGAATCTGAATGAACTGCAAGCGGCCCAGCAGAAACTGAAAGATGCGGAAACCGTGCTGTCAGCCGTGCCCGATATTCCCGGTTCCGCCTATGCTGAAGCCCAAGCCGAATTACTGAAGGTGCGTGAACAACTCCAGCAGGTTGAAGAACGGCTTCAGTCGGAAGCCAAAGCGCAAGAGAGCATGACAGCAGCAATGGGGCTGGCGACGGAGGCCACAGCCCTGGGTAAGCGCCCCAACCCCACCGTTGAGACGTGGAAAGAGGCCGAGGCAAAATGGTTGGCCGCCATTAACTATTTGGCCGCGATTCCCCCCACCTCTTTCCTCTATCCGGAAGCCAGCCAGCGGATCGAAGCCTATCGTAATAATTACCTGCTGACCCGCAAGGAAGTGGTGAATCTGGGCGGCGAGGTGCAGCCGATATCGGGGTTGGACGGATCACCCAGTGCCCTAGGACGACAAAAATAAGGCTATGGGATGGCCCTGCCCCGACTTATTTGCTACCCCGACTTATTTGATGGGGGCGGTACCGGGGGAACAGCTAGGGCCGCTGATTGTGGTTGTGGGGACAGGGACGCTGCCCAGACCAGGCAGGTTATTTTCACACAAGACTGCTAGGGTTGTAGCTTCACCGATCGCTGTGATCATACCCACTTGGACCATCCCCACATACCCCTTGAGGGGGGATTGCAGGGTATTGCCAAAGACGACGATATGTTCATTGGCAGCCGCGACGTTGTAAGGACCAGCCGCGATATATTGATAGTTATGGGTTTGACTGGGAATCCCGATCGCCAGTAACTCCAGGGTTGGGGCAAAGGTCTGTTGTTCCAAATAGTACACTTGTTGGGCACGGACAAAGGTATTGATATAGGTTTTGGCCTCGGATTGTTTCGCCTTGTTGGCCTGATTGAGGAACGAGGGTACGGCGATCGCAGATAGTATTGTCACAATGAGCATCACAACAATCAGTTCAATTAGGGTGAACCCTGCTTCATAACGGCGCTGAGGATTGATTCCTTGTAGTTGAACACGTTTTGGTCGTTGTGGTTGAATAGGTTGACTATTTTGGGGGTGTAGTTGAAGGGTTAGGTTGGTTGTCCCTGCGCTCATATACATAAGCTATCTCTCTTTGACGTGATTCACTACCAGCCAAGCAAAACCAGTTCAACTAGCCCAAGTGCCACGAAGCTACTGCCAGCCTGCTCAGGTATAGATTGATACTTAACATTGGGTTCTCAGCAACCTCTCAATAGGGCGATCGAGGTCCCCAAGGGTTGATTCGCGTGCGCATACGGGATGTGCAAATACAGGGGGGCGAGATCGTGGGGTGGGTGGGGTTGTGAACCTTTTTCATCCAGCTTTGGCGAAAACCGGATATTCAAGTGTAAGAAGTTGGCTGATCCTACAAACCCTCCCTGCCCCTGTGGCCCAGGAACGTATGGGACTGGGCGTGTGGGGGGGGATCACTTGCCGTATCATAGGGTTTGGCGTTGATTAAATAATCCTGAACATAGCGTTATGGATATCCTGACCCTCGGCTGGGTTTCTTTGTTAACTGTTTTTACGTTTTCGATCGCGCTCGTCGTTTGGGGGCGCAACGGCTTCTAGACTGCAATATTGGCTATGGAATTATCCGTCCAAACAGTTCTAGCCCTGACTGCCCTAGGTCTGCTAGTGGCGGTCACGGGTGGAATTACTTACCTCACCTTTGCCGAATGGCGCGATCGCCGACGCCAGCAGCGAGAGCAACGCAAGCGCTAAGCGGCAATGGCGACAGTATTGACTTTGCGTAATTGATACCTATGACACTTTCTTCTTCCCCCGAAACCCTAGCGGCTCCGGCCTCTGCGCCTGTTACCTGTGCTCACCCCCCGGCGGATTCCCGGCAACGGGTTGGCGACTTTATGCGCCAGTTGCAGGACACCATTTGTCAGGGGTTAAGCGAACTGGATGGTGAAGCGACTTTTCGCGAGGACAGTTGGGAGCGGGAAGAGGGAGGCGGTGGCCGTTCGCGGGTGATGCAGGCGGGGCGCATTTTTGAGCAGGCGGGGGTTAATTTCTCCGAGGTGTGGGGGGAGCACCTCCCGCCCTCGATTTTGGTGCAGCGTCCGGAAGCAGCCGGTCACGGCTTCTATGCCACCGGCACGTCAATGGTGCTTCACCCCCGGAGTCCCTATATCCCCACGGTTCACCTCAACTACCGCTATTTTGAGGCGGGGCCGGTTTGGTGGTTTGGTGGTGGGGCGGATTTGACGCCCTATTACCCCTTCCGCGAGGATGCGGTTCACTTCCATCAGACCTTCAAATCGGCCTGCGATGCCCACAGCCCCGACTATTACTCGGTGTTTAAACCCTGGTGTGATGAATATTTCTACCTGAAGCATCGCGGTGAAACCCGAGGGGTGGGGGGCATTTTCTTTGACTACCAGGATGGGGTGGGTGAACTCTACCACGGTCCCAATCCGAATGGGCTAGCGGCCCAGCGTAGTCGCGAATTGGGGGCGATCGCTCCTCGACGTTGGGAAGATTTATTTGCCTTCATCCAAAGTTGTGGGGCGGCGTTTTTGCCGGCCTATGTGCCCATTGCCGAACGGCGGCAATCCCTGGAATATGGCGATCGCGAACGGCAATTCCAACTCTATCGTCGAGGTCGTTATGTCGAGTTCAACCTGGTCTACGATCGCGGCACCTTGTTTGGCCTGCAAACCCAGGGCCGTACCGAGTCGATCCTGATGTCCCTGCCGCCATTGGTGCGCTGGGAATACTGCTACCAGCCGGAACCCGGAACCCCGGAAGCGGAATTGTACGAGATCTTCCTCAAGCCCCAGGATTGGTTAGGAGAGGCAGATCAACCCAGCTAGTCCCGTAAACATCAAGGTCCGCGACGTTGGTCGTAACGACTTTAGGTGTTGTCGGCTAGACCCAACCCTGAAAATGTTGCATCCCCGTAATCGTGGTCAGTAGGCCGATGCAGTTATTTTTCATCAGATGAACGTTGGCTAGCCAAGGCTTTCGCGCATCTGCATCTTAGTTGCATTTAGCCTACCTACTGAGCCAGGATGTCCGTCAGGACTGGGCTGGTGTCGCAGCCACCACAGGCATCGTGATCGGGGCAATTTTGACCCGTCGTGGTCAATGATTGAGGATCAGGGGCTAGCGCTACCCATATTCCTTCTGCTACCTCAACCGATAGGCTAGATTAGTGAGGGAAACATCCCTTGGTGCGGCTGACGCGGTTATCCCTATCGCACCTTGGCATCGCACCCTGAAATAATGATGAACATTGGGTAAAGTTGGGTAAACTTTAAGGATTACTCAGGGCCATGCTAGAAATGGAGCGGAAGCGGGCATTCCTAGCTGGAAGCGATTAGACAGAGAGTTGGTTAATACCGGTCTCCTGCTGGGCAACCGAACCCAGATCTTTGAGCAACGTGACAAGAGGGTGGGCGATTTTCATGGATCAGACAACGCACACAACCCAAGATGGCACCCAGGTGATTGTGCTAACGCCGAGTGGACGACTTGATATTACGACCGCTTGGCAGTTTCGCCTGAAATTACAGGAAGTTGTGAAGGAAAGCCCCCATGTTGTGGTTAACCTGGGAGCGGTAGACTTTATTGACAGTTCTGGCTTAACCTCTCTGGTCGCGGGAATGCGGGATGCAGATAAGGCAAACGGTAGTTTTCGCATCTGTAATGTGCATCCGGAGGCACGACTAGTCTTTGAAGTAACCATGATGGATTCGGTATTTGAAATTTTTGAGACGGAGGCAGAGGCGATCGAAGGGGTGCCACGGGGCATTGCCCGTCGATAACTGCACGCTGCAATGCCTATGTCCGTGCGTCGATCCTGCCAGACGGAAACCCTCGATCTCCTGGAATGGCCACGCCTGTGCCAGCATCTAGCGACTTTTGCCGCCACTAAGTTGGGGGCACTGGCGGCGCAGTCCCTCCACCTACCCACAACACCAGCCGCCAGTCTGATGCTGTTGGCCCAAACCCGCGAGGTGTACCAATTAGAGGCAACCTTGCCCCAAGGGTTAAGCTTTGCGGGGATTAGTGATATTGGGGGGGCGATCGCGCGGGCCGAGCGGCAGGGGGTTTTATTTGGCGAGGAGCTACTGGCGATCGCCACCACCCTCGCGGGTAGTCGGCAACTGCGGCGGTTAATCGATCAGCAGAATCATCCCAGTGAAGAGGGGGCGGGGTCTGAGACGGTGCCCTATCCGGTGCTGGGTACGCTGGTGGCCGAGTTGCGCACCTATCCGGAACTGGAACAGGAAATTCATCGGTGTATTGACGATCAGGGCCAGGTGAGCGATCGGGCCAGTCCCGCCCTAGCTCGAATTCGGGAAAACCAGCGCCACCTGCGGGAGGAGATCCAACGTACTCTCCATCGCGTCCTCCAACGGCAGGCCAATGCCATCCAAGAGCCACTCATTACCCAACGGGGCGATCGCTTTGTGATCCCGGTGAAGCTCTCCCATCGGGAGGCGATTCCGGGCATCGTCCATGATACCTCAGCCAGTGGGGCAACCCTGTACGTGGAACCCTATCTGGTGGTCGATCGGAATAACCACTTGCGCCAGTTGGTGCGTCAAGAGCAGGCCGAATCGGAAGCGATCCGGCAAGGGCTGAGTCAACAGGTGGCTGCCGTAGCCACGGATCTGGAGCGATTGTTAGCGATCGTCACCACCCTGGATTTAGCCACAGCCCGTGCCCGTTATAGTTTGTGGCTGGCAGCCAATCCCCCCCGGTTTATTGATCCCCGTGCGGGGGAGGCGATCACCCTCCGTCAGTTGCGCCATCCTCTGCTGGTGTGGCAGGAGCGCCATGAACAGGGGTGTCCGGTGGTGCCGATTGATGTCCGGATTACCCCGAATGTGCGGGTGGTGACCATGACCGGGCCGAATACGGGGGGGAAAACAGCGACGCTGAAAACCCTGGGGCTGGCAGCCTTGATGGCGAAGGCGGGTCTGTTTGTCCCGGCTCGTGAGCCGGTGGAGTTGCCCTGGTTTGAGCAGGTGTTGGCGGATATTGGTGATGAGCAGTCGTTACAACAAAGCCTTTCGACGTTTTCGGGTCATATTCGCCGGATTAGCCAAATTCTCACGGCGCTAACGGAGGGGGGAGAGGCGGAGCGACAGGGGGGACTGGCGGCACGGACGGATGGGAGTCGGGAGGCACTGGCAGGCGGGAGCAGGAGTGGATTGGCAGGTGGGAGCGGGAGTGGACTGGCAGGCGGGAGCGGGAGTGGACTGGCAGGCGGGACGCCTACCCCACAATTAACGTCAGGGGATGGACTGGCAGGTGGGAGCGGGAGTGGACTGGCAGGCGGGACGCCTACCCCACGATCGCCGCTTGATGGCCATCTGCTGACGCCTGTTAATGCGCTGGTATTGCTGGATGAAGTGGGGGCGGGGACTGATCCAACGGAGGGGAGTGCGTTGGCGACGGCGTTGCTGCAATACTTGGCGGCGTGCTTGACCGTGGCCACGGCCTGCTCCAGCA
>JBBILC010000001.1:42977-43775 GCA_037445115.1 Coleofasciculaceae cyanobacterium bin_20 | reverse complement strand
ACTTGGCGGAGCGGGCGGGGCTGACGATCGCGACGACCCACTATGGGGAACTGAAGGCGCTCAAGTACCAGGACGATCGCTTCGAGAATGCGGCGGTCGAGTTTGATGAGGCGACCCTATCCCCCACCTATCGCCTTTTGTGGGGAATTCCGGGACGCTCGAATGCGTTGACGATCGCGGCACGCTTAGGGCTAAATCCCGACATTGTGGCAGCGGCGAAGCAACAGGTGACGCCCAGCCCAGAAGCCGATGTCAATCAGGTGATTGCGGGATTGGAGAATCAACGGCGGCAGCAGGAGGCGAAGGCACGATCGGCCAGCCAACTCTTGGAGCAGGCGGAACGGTTGCACCAGGAAGTTGCCCAAAAGGCGGCAATGTTGCGGGAACGGGAGCGACAGTTGCAACAGGTCCAGGAACAGACGGTGCAACAGGCGATCGCAGCAGCCAAGCAGGATATTGCCAGGGTCATTCGTAAGTTGCAACAGGGACCCCAGACGGCCCAGGCGGCCCAACGGGCAACCCAAGCCCTCCAGGCGATCGCGGACCAACATCTGCCGCCGCCCCCACCGGTCGCTCCACCCAGTTTTATGCCGCAGGTGGGGAATAAAATCCGCATTCCCCGTTTGAATGTGACGGCGGAGGTGCTCAGTGGTCCGGATGCGAGTGGTGAGTTAACCGTGCGCTTCGGCCTGATGAAAATGACTGTGGCCCTAGAGGAAATTGAATCCCTCAAGGGAGAAAAGCCCCAGCGTCCACCGCGTGAGGCCGTGGAACCCCAGCCCAAACCCGCCGCAACGG
>JBBILC010000001.1:34276-42967 GCA_037445115.1 Coleofasciculaceae cyanobacterium bin_20 | reverse complement strand
TTCGGACTTCCCGCAATACCCTGGATATCCGGGGAATGCGGGTAGCGGATGCGGAGATTGACTTAGATCGGGCGATTGTGCAGGCTCACGGTCCCCTCTGGGTGATTCATGGTCACGGCACAGGACGGCTACGGCGAGGGGTTCACGCCTTTTTGGCACAACACCCTAACGTAGAACGCTTTGAGGCGGCTGAAGCGGCTGATGGGGGGAGTGGTGTAACGGTTGTCTATCCTCGCCCATAGTAGGGATGAGGAATATACAGGTAACGTAGGGATGCAGTTCAACACCTTTGTCACGGCGATCGCGGATCTGAATGCCTGTGTAGCCGCACCGGGGATACGGGAAGTGCTGCTGGAACCCCGACTAACGGCACGACAGGGGGGCTTGTCGCCAGAGGAGACCCAAACCCTAGCGATCGCGGCGCGGCACCGGGGGCTGAGTCCGGTGCTGGTGTGGGATATTCTCATGACCGAGTCGGTTATGCAGGGCATTGGCGATCGTCTCCAGACCTGGGATTTATCTCTCTTTGACGCTATCCGCGTGTGTGATATTGGCGCAGCGGCCTGGGTGCAACACCACCTACCCCAGATGCCAATCCACCTGATCGCGGAAACGGGCAATCACAACCTGGAGGCTTTACAGGGGTGGTGTGAGTTATTGGGGGCTTCCCTGAATCGCCTTGTTCTCTCGATCGAACTCCCCGAAGCTACCCTGATCGACTATTGCCAGCGGTTACCCGTGGGATGTGAAGTCTTGGGCGCGGGACCCATTCTATTGTTTTATTCGCCGCGATCGCTCCTAGCGGCCCATGTATCTGGTGACGATGACCGCGACGAGCCTAATCTCACCGCCCATGTTGCCTTTGAAGAGACGCCCCAACGCCAGTTTCCCACCTATGAAACGCCGCATGGCACCTTGATGTTTCTGGACAAGGATCAATTTATTCTCGATCGCTTGACTAACTTAGCCGCAGCCGGTTTAGCAATGGTACGGCTGGATCTGCGGCACCTGAGCCACACCGGGGAAGCCGCAACCGGGATTACCGCCCTCTGCACCCAACTTCAGACCGACCCCAGCCAACTCCGGCAAACCTGGCCCCGGCCCATCCAGGCTCCCTTCTTCAATGCCAACCGCACCACCGCCCTCTTCCCCCGCCTGAAAGCCAAGGCCAAACTCACCGCCTATCGCAACCAGAATTGTCTAGCCGAGGTCATCGCGGGCGAAAGTGGCCAATACGCCGTCTGGCAAGTCCTGCAATCCTTCACGCGATCGCACATTGATTGCTTACGCATCCCGACCGGCGAAGCCCTCCCCATTCCCCCCAACCTCACCTTCCGCACCCTAACCGGCGAAGCACCCCCCACCCTCGAACCCGATCAAATCCTGGTCACCGACTGGATCAAAAAAGCCGTCCCCGGCTCCCTCCTCATGGGCTGACCTTCGTGTCCCTTCGTGTCCTTCGTGCCTTAAGCGTTAGAGCAGGGGTAACCGTTAAATTTCCCCCACTTCTAAATCTCGCAAAAACCCCACCAATCGCTCTATCTCTGCCGTTGAATTCATCTCCGTCACACACACCAGTAAATCCTGAGGCCGATCGGGGAACCACCGGGACAGCGCCACCCCCGGACACAGCCCCGCCGTCAATGCCCGATCGATCACCGTTTGGGCCGCGATCGGGCACCGCACCACAAACTCATGGAAAAAGGGACCGCTATAGACCAGGGCATACCCCGGTAGTGATTGAATCTGCTCAGCCAACGTATGTGCCCGTTGCAGACTGGTGGTTGCCATCTGACGTAACCCATCGGGACCCAGCAACGCCATATAGACGGCTGCTGCTGCCGCCATCAGGGATTGGTTCGTGCACACATTACTGGTGGCCTTCGCACGGCGAATGTGTTGCTCACGGGTTTGCAGCGTCAGGGTATAGGCCGTCTGGCCACGGGCATCCTGGGCAAGACTCACCAACCGTCCGGGGATCTGGCGTAGGAATTCCTGCCGCGCTGCCAACAGACCCAGGTGAGGTCCCCCGTAACTAGGTGGTGTCCCCAGGGCATGACCTTCCCCAGCGACGATATCCGCCCCCAATTGACCGGGGGGCTGGAGGACGGCGAGGGTGGTGGGATCGGTGACGACCACAATGAGCAGGGCACCCACTTGATGGGCAGCCGTCGCGATCGCGGCAACCTCTTCAACGCCCCCATAAAAATTAGGCGATTGCACGACAACCGCTGCACAGGTCTTCGCAGACTGTTCGAGTTGCTGTTGCAGATTAGTCAGGTCAAGCTGACCAGCGGCGGTGGTGGGGACGATCGCCGAGGTCACGTCCAACCCTTGCAAATAGGTTGTCAATAATTCGTGGTATTCGGGATGGAGGCTGTCGGCGATGAGGAGATGGCTGCGGTTTTTCTGTTGCCGCAGGGCCATGAGAACCGCTTCGGCGGTAGCGCTGGCCCCATCGTAGAGCGAGGCATTGGCGATCGGGAGGCCGGTTAACCGCGCAATCCCAGTTTGAAACTCGAAAATGGTTTGCAGCGTTCCCTGGGCCGCTTCGGGTTGGTAGGGGGTATAGCTGGTGAGGAATTCCCCCCGCCCCACGATCGCCCAAACCGCTGCGGGGATAAAGTGACGGTAGCAACCTGCTCCCAGGAAGCAAGTGAGTTGATCCAGGTGGTGGTTGGCATCGGCCAGGTGTTGCAACAGTTGCCGGACTTCCAGTTCCGATTTGCCAGGGGCTAAGGTGAACTCAGGCTGGCGCAGATCGGCGGGAATGACCGCCAGGAGCGGTTCCATGTCGGACAAACCCAAGGCTTGCAGCAGGTCTTGCCGGGTGGTGGGGGTATGGGAACTGTAGCGGGCCACGCGATCGTCACTCCATTGCCAGGAAACTTTACTAATCTTAACGAATTTAATCCGATTCAACGGGCATTCAGCGAGGTTTGAAGCTATTGAGCCTCGGCGCTAGAGAGGGCGACTGGGGGTGGCGGTGGCTATCATCAATAGACAGATCCTAGGCGGCTTCAACCTGATTTGCGCATCGTTGGGCGATCAGGGGGCACAATGGAGGCGTTGACGCTGCCGCCAGCGATTTTCCTTGGATCTACGATCGCCGGAACCGTTGCCGAATGCGGGCCACCAACATGGCTGTCTCTGGCAGGCCCAGGACGCTGGCTAACAGCGCAAAAATGCCTAAGCCAACTAGGCCCGCAACGCTCAGAAAGCCTAGCTGCACCAGAAAACTAGCCCTTGGAAGAAGCTGTGTGAGGGCGGTATAGGCCCCCCAACTGCCCACGCCCGCTATCCCACTGAAGAACGTCAGGGCGGCGATCGTGCTCGCCCACTGCCGGAGGGGTAAGCCCTGCAAGCGGCGATCGAGCAACCACAGAAACATCAGCAACGAAACGATATTGACCCCCACGGTTGCCAATACCAGTCCCGGTGCGCCAAAGGGACCAATCAGCAAATAGTCCAGCAGGGCATTGAGAAAAATATTGAATATACTGATCCGAAAGGGCGTTTGGGCATCCCCCAGCGCATAGAATACCCGCACCAATACATCCCGCCCCAAGTAGACAAACATCCCAACCCCATAGGCTACCAATACTGAAGCAACTAACTGCGATGCCTCACTTTGGAACGCGCCCCGTTCATAAATCACCCGCACGATCGGATCGGCCAACACGATCATCAATGCCCCCAGCGGCAACATCGACAGGGCGGTTAAAATCAATCCCTGGCGAATCCGGTCCTTCAACTCCGGCCAGTCTTGCGGATCGGTCAGCCGCGAAAATACGGGTAGCAGGGGAACCAGAATCATGTTCGACAGGATACCCAACGGCGTTTGCACCAGCAGACCGGCATAGCCCAGAGCCGACGCGGCTGGGGGGATAAAGGAGGCAAAAAACAGATCGGTGTAGACATTGATCTGCATCATGCCGGAGGCAAAGGTCGCGGGTCCCATAATTTTCAGGACCTCCTGTACCCCTGCGTGCCGGAAGTCGAACCGTAACCGCAGGCTACCCATCCCGCTGCGCCACTGGGCAACCACCTGCACTAACCATTGCAAAATCGCCCCAATTAACGTGCCTGCTGCCAGCACGATGCCCCCCAGCAGGGCATATTCCGGGGCTGCAATATCCTTCCCCAAATTTAGCGCCAGCACCAGCAACCCCAGGATTACCGTCAGGCTGGAAAACAGGGGGCTGATGGATGGCAGCCAGTACTGATCCGACGCATTCAAGGTGCCAAAGCCAATCCCAATCAGACCGGCAAACAGGGCCATTGGGGCCATTAGTTGCAACTGGCGCACCGCGATCGCGCGGATTTCTAACCCCTCCGGTGTCTGGCCCAACCCCGGTGCCACCAGTTCGATCAGCGGTCCCGCAAACACAATGACGAGGATCGTCACGATCAACAGCGCCCCACTCACCAGGGTGGTGATCGACTCCACTAGGGGAGCCGCCTCCCGCTGATCCCGCTTGGCCAGCACACTCACCATTGCGCTATGGAAGGGGCCGTTAATGCCCCCCAGCAGGATCAGCAAAAAACCGGGAACCACATAGGCAAAGTTATAGGCTTCAAAGGCAGGCCCTACCCCAAACGCCGCCGCGATCGCCTGTTGCCGCACGAGGCCAAACAGTTTACTAATGAGGGTCGCAATGGCAACAATGCCAGCAATTTTGGCCAGCGATCGCTTCGCTGGGGGTTGCTCAGTCACAAAACCTCCCTGAACAGCATGGCAACAGTGTCATAACGTCAGTGTCATAACGTCAATGTCATAACGTCAATGTCATAACGTCAATCCAGAATAGAGGACAATGCCAACACGGGAAAGCCAATGCCGTCAGCCTCTCCACCTAGCCAGCCAAAGTCACCCCTGCCCCTCTCCCTAGGGAGAGGGGCAGGGGTGAGGGCTAGCCGTTACTCTGTGGAACGTGAAACTGAGTTTCACTTGGTGACTCCCTAGGGAGAGGGGCAGGGGTGAGGGCTAGCCGTTAACCTACCTTCAGGCAGATCGCTAGACCATTACGGGCGCGGGCAGGGCGGCTTCTGGCGACTTCGCTTCGGCCAACAGGGTTTGCAGTTCTTCACCCTCAATCACCTCAGTTTCAAGGATGCGTTGGGCAATTTTTTCTAGCAAATCCCGATTCTGGTGGAGAATGGCGAGTGCTCGCTGATGGGCACCTTCAACGATATCCTTGACTTCCGCATCGATCGCTTGGGCCGTGTCATCACTCACCATGCGGCGGGGATTGACCATGCCGCCATCGCCCAGAAAGGCATTTTGTTGGCCCTTTTCGTAGGCTAGGGGTCCCAAGACCTTGCTCATGCCGTAGGTGGTGACCATGCGTTCCGCCAGATCCGTGGCCCGTTGCAGGTCGTTGGCGGCTCCAGTGGTGATGCTGCCGAAGACGATTTCCTCGGCGGAGCGTCCCCCCAGCAGGGTGGCAATTTGACCCCGCAGTTCGCCCTCATCCAGGAGGAACCGATCCTCAGTGGGCAGTTGCAGGGTGTAACCCAGGGCTGCCATGCCACGGGGCACGATCGAGATCTTGGCGACTTTACTACCCCCCGGCATCAGGGCACCGACCAGGGCATGGCCGACTTCGTGGTAGGCGACGATCGTTTTCTCGCGCTCGTTGAGAACCCGACTCTTTTTCTCCAGGCCCGCCACCACCCGTTCGATCGCTTCAGCAAAATCGGCTTGGGTGACGGCCTCCCGACGGGCACGGGCGGCGAGGAGAGCGGCTTCGTTCACCAGGTTGGCGAGATCGGCTCCAGCAAACCCCGGGGTGCGGGTGGCCAGTTCGTGCAGGTTCACACCCTCGGCCAGCTTCACCTTTTGGGCATAGATCTTGAGAATCGCTTCCCGGCCAGAAAGATCGGGGCGATCAACCAAAACCTGGCGATCGAAGCGACCGGGGCGCAACAGGGCCGGATCTAGCGTTTCGGGACGGTTGGTGGCAGCGAGGACGATCACTGTCGCATCGCCCGCAGCAAAGCCATCCATTTCCGTGAGCAACTGGTTCAGGGTTTGTTCCCGTTCGTCGTTGCCGCCCATAAAGGCCCCATTGGCACGGGATTTCCCGATCGCGTCTAACTCATCGATGAAGATAATACAGGGCGCATTTTTCTTCGCCTGCTCAAACAGGTCCCGGACACGGGCCGCACCGGCTCCTACGAACAGTTCAACAAATTCCGAACCGGAGATGCTGAAGAAGGGAACCCCGGCTTCACCGGCCACCGCACGGGCGAGGAGGGTTTTCCCCGTTCCCGGCGGGCCGACGAGGAGGACCCCCTTGGGAATCCGGGCACCGATCGCCGTAAACCGTTGGGGCGACTTGAGAAAATCAACAATTTCCGACAACTCGGCCTTGGCTTCATCGGCCCCGGCCACATCGGTAAAGGTTACCTTGGTGGCTTCACTATCCACATACACCTTGGCCTTACTGCGGGTGAAGGATAGCGCTCCCTGGGGACCCCCCTGTTGCCGCTGGGCGAAGAACTGGAAGATCGCAACGAAGATCAAGGGGGGAACCACCCAACCCAGGAGGGTCGTAAACCAACGGTTTTGCGGCGGGGGGGCCGCTGCAAACTCAATCCCTTTGCTTTCTAAGCGCTGGGGCAATTCCAGGTCGAAAATCGGTGTGGTACTGAGGACTTGACCGGGCTTGCCCTCCTCACCTTTGAGTTGATAACGGATCTGGTTTTGGCCGACGGAAACCCGCTCAACATTGCCATCGTTCACCTGATCAATAAACAGACTGTAGGGTACCTGGGGGATTTGGGGTCCCAAAATCAGGGGCAGTAGCAAGTTGCCGATGAAGAACAAACTGGCGAGCAAGAGGAGGATATTGCTCAGCCGAAAACGCGGGGGGCCTTTTGTATTGTCGCGAATTGCCATGATCGATCCTCAATAGTTAAGGGACACTTTCCCCCGCTGAGGGGGAAGGGAGGGCAGCGTCAGCCGGGTCAGGGGCTGGCTGTGCCCGGTCGAACTATAAACAATTGTAAAGAAACTGAGAACGGCAACAGGGGGATGAAAGCCGCCCCTGAGTTTCGGCTATTGCCCCTTTACCCAAGCCAGCGCCAACCTGATGGCAAGGGGCGATTTGCGGGAATACTGGGGTCAGGGATCTGCCGCGATCGCGATCGGCCAGAATGAGGGCTAGGATTGGGGGGAGGGGTGCGATAGCTGAAGCCATCACGACAAACTGGTTTCACGGGTCTGGGATTGCTTGATATCCGTTGAGTGGGTGTTCACATTGATCTGAGGGGGTAGGGGATGGTGTTGCTGCCGACTGAAGGCTGTTACCGGCAGGAGCGGGGGGCGTTGGGCCAAGTCCCTCACCACAGTTTGCCGGTTCGTTGGGGTCTCTGGGTTGGGGTGGCCAGTTTGAGTGTGGCCTGCACCGCCCCGATCGCCCCCTTAAGCCCACCCGCTTCGCCCGCTTCCAATCCGGTTTCACCGTCCCCTAGCCCCTCTCCTGTGGTTGCGGCTAGCCCAGCGCCCCCCGCCTCCCCCGTTGCCAGGACTGATCCCTACCAGGAGGCGATCGGGACCGCAACTGGGGCCGTGAAGATTAGCCAGTCTGCGGTGAGTCGAGAGGATTGGCGGTTGGCAGCTAGTCGCTGGGAGCGGGCGATTCAACTGTTGAAAACAGTCCCGGCGGAGCATGAACAGTATGGGACGGCTCAGCAAAAGATCCCCCAATATCAGCAGTTATTAGCCGATGCCCAACTCCGGGGCACCCCGCCGCCCCCACCCCCACCCTCTGGCGATGCGGCACCGCCGTTCTTCTCCGCCCCGATCAAATGGAAAGCGGGAGGGATTCCGATTATTGATGTCAAGTTTGACGGCAAACGGGCGATCGAAATGGCGGTGGATACGGGCGCATCTGGTACGCTCATCCCCCACAAAGATGCCCGTATGTTAAACCTGCAACCCGTGGCCACGAAACAGGTGGCGATCGCCGATGGCTCGATCGTTGGGTTACCCATTGCACCCGTCCGGTCAATCGAACTCGATGGTCGAATTAAACGCAATATGATTGTGGCGATCGCGCCGCCTTCAATGCCGATCGGGTTACTGGGCCATGATTTTTACGATGGCTACGACATCACGATTAAGGAGCGGGCGGTAGAATTTCGTCGCCGCGATCGCACCTAACGCTTACCAAGGGCTGCCCACCATTGTGAAGCCAGCCCAGTAGGCGGGATGGGCCAAGGTTTGATTCCCTAAGACCGATAGTAATCCGGGTAATTCTAGTCCCTGCGGCTGATTGGGGCTGATCAGATACCCGTTCTCAATCCGCACCTCACCCCGCAACATGGCAATTTGGGTTTGTCGGAGGGCCTCGGCTTTGATGGGGGCCTGGTGCAACTGGCGATAGAACTCGGTCATAAAGCCTAGCGTCCCTTCATCATTGACATACCACAGACTGGCCAGCACGGACTTGGCCCCCGCTTGGACCGCCAGTCCGGCAAACCCCAGTTCGGCAGCCTCATCCCCCACTGCCGTGCGGCAAGCACTCAAAACCAATAGTTCCAAGGGGGGATTATTCCAGTTGAGCTTACGCAACTGGTTGAGTTGTAAGCGTTCATCCCACAGTTGGATATAGGCATTGTTGGCATCTCCCGGTTTAAAGTCGGCATGGGTTGCCAAATGCACGATCGGGAAGGACTCCTGGC
>JBBILC010000001.1:10978-34266 GCA_037445115.1 Coleofasciculaceae cyanobacterium bin_20 | reverse complement strand
ACGTAACCCCTTCAGGCGATCGACGGTAAAGTTTTCGTTGATGAGGGCTTTTCCCTGCCACTGGGTTTCAATGATGGTGCTCAACTCGAACGGCACACTGGGGAGGGGACTCTGGCCATCAAACTCCGATCGCCCCAGGGCCAACACCTTTGCCCGTCGCAGGCTGACATAGCGGGTATCGGTGAGGTTGATACTGGGGGTCAGTCCCAGGCTATATTTTTCGACTAAAAACTGGCTACCGTCGTGGAGGGCCGCGAGGGGAATGGCCCGCAGTCCTGGATCGAGGGAAAAGAGCAAGGTATCAATCTGGTGCTGCGCTAGGTCAGCCGCCAGGGGGGCAATTAACCACTGGTACAGTTGTTGGGCGGGTTGCAGGTAGCGCTGGCGATGGGTGTTATTGGGGGTGCGTACCGCACTGACAAACTGGCGGACAGTTGCCATGAGGAGCGCTTTGGAGGCCGTGGGCACCCGCTTAAAAATGGGTTCACCCGTGGGCGGTAATAGCACTAACTCCAGGTAAGAGGGCTGCACAAAGACATAGATGATGGCCGTTTTTTGACCCGTCTGCTGGGCAATGCGTTGCAGGGTGGCCCGGATCGCCCCTTCCGTTAGGGCCGGCACAGCCAGGGCCTCCCCCAGAAATTGTTCTAGTTCCTGGGTGCGCGAGGATTCAATCTGCCCAGGAGCTAGGGTATCTCCGATCGCACTCGCGGTCGTTACCCCCTGGGGGGTCATTGTCTGACTGGCATCCGTGGCCGCTGCCAAGCGGGGATTACCAGTATTGTCAGTTTCCTCAGGCGCAGCTATGGGGCCAGCAGTGCCGCCATCCGGTCCCGTTGGCGCGGAGGACGTGTCGGAGGTGGTAAGGGAATTGGAGGCCACCAGTGTGCCGTTGCCGTTACCTTTCCCCTCCTCGATCGTCAACACAGGAGCCGCGATCGCCGGATTACCGTTCAGATCATTGACATCCAGGCGAATTAAGCCTGCGGTTTCTTCGAGGCGGAACCCTGATCCCGTAAGTTCAATAATGCCGTTGTCATTAACCAACAGTTCCGTGGCATTGCCCCCTTGCCCGCCGGTGAGCAGTTCCGGCAGCGTCGGCACCGATCGCGGTTGACTTTGGAGATTTAACGGTCGGCCATTATTAGCGGCGGTAAATTCAGCTAGGGGCTGGAATTCCAGGCTGAGTAAGGCCCCTTCCTGACGAACCCGGACGAGGGTTTCTCCCGGCACGGCAGCGAGGGTCACCTTCCCCCCCGAGGGGGCTAGCTGGGGCACCGTGGCCACCGTCCCTCCCAATAGGGTTAAATCCCCCGATGCGACCGCCAAGGACCCCAGGTTCAACACCGTGCCCGCTTCCGGGGTTGTGAAGGCAAAGAAGGCCGGTGCTCCCGTGAGACGGTTGTAATCGCTTGTGCCGATGGCTGCAAACCAGCGATCGAGGGAAAAGCCAATCCCATTAGCCGTTGTGGCCGTAAACGAGGCAGGAATATCCAACCGGGCATTGGGTCCCAGGATAATCCCTGCCGGGTTCATTAAAAACAGATTGGCGTTGCCCCCCGTAACCTGTAGCACCCCGTCCACAAAGGACACTTCATTCCCAACCACCCGGCCCAAAATGTTGCGCAGCTTAGGATCGGCAATAAAGTTGGCAATCTGGGTTCGTGTTAGGCCAAAGCGCTCAAAGCTGTGGAAAAGATTCGCCCCGTCATTCGACCGTTGCCCACCGCGAATGTCGAAGCGATCGCCGGAGCGTTCGACCTGTGTGCCCACCCCATCCTTGGCCGGGGTGATTTCCTGGGCCGCAACTCGTTGCGTTGGGTAAGGGCCGATCGCCATGCCCAGCACCCCCCCGATCGTGGCCGGAAGGATCGCTAACTGTGCCTTACCCCAGGGTTTCACCATGCTCAAGCCTGCCTACTTCCATAAATGCTGCCTCCCACTGCTGGGGACTGGGGATAACGCACCTCCGGGTCAGGAAAGGGGCTGAAGTACCCAGTCTTTTGTGTTCAAGGGCACGATCTCACTTTAATTTTCGCGCAAACTGCCCCCTATCCGCATAAATCAGGATGCTGCGAGTACCGTTGCGAGGGATGGCGCAGCCCTAGGTTAAGGCGATCGGCCAACCCGGCCCAAGCGGGCTGGCAAAATGCTCTGGCAAATGGTAACAGATTTAGCGCCGAAGCTACCGTGACACCCTGAGAGACTCCACGCTTGGCCTATCCCGACAACTTTCCAGCGGGGGATGCTGTTTTTTTAACCTTAGGTGGGCATTGTAAGACAGGGGGCAGACAAACGAAACTCGGCAGTCCTGCCATTGCCTGCACCCTCAACCCCTAACTCGCACCCCCCAGGCTAGCAAGCCTCGCCATTCTCTGTTTTCATGGGAAAAGCCCCTATGCCTGTTGCCCCTATGCCTGATGTGCCCACCCTTGGTCTCTCCAGTACTTGGCTGATCAAAAGTGCCCAAACCCTAAGTGGTCACCCCTATACAGGGACCGTCCATATTTACCAAATGGGTCAAATTTACCAGATCTCCTGGTTGACCAGTTTGGGTGATTTTGCCGGGTTGGCGTTTCTGGAGGATGATCACCTCCTGGCGGGTTGGTGCCCCGATCAAGACTATGGCCTGATGCTCTACCGCATTACCCCAGAAGGTATCCTGGAGGGCCGTTGGACAACCCCCATGAGCTATGCCCAAACCCATCTGGAACGGGCAACGGGGGGCATTGCTGGTCAGTTGGCGGGAACCTATGCAGTCGCCGGGGAAGTGCGCAATAGTACCTATGCTGGCACGTTAACGATCGCCGAGACAACCTCGGATATCTACCATTTGCGCTGGCAGGCGGAACGGGCCTATGAGGGGATCGGCTTACGGGTACGGGATTGGCTGCTGGCCAGTTGGGGCTATACCTATCCCCCCAGTGTTATGGACTATACGATCGCGGGCGATCGGGCCTATGGCCGTTGGGTGCGGTTCCAACAGTCCGAAATTGGCCTGGAAACCTGGGAACGCATTTGCTAACGTAGCGCCATTTGCAGCGATTGGACCACGGCGTCGGAAAACATTTCGGTTATGGCTTCTAGGTAGGGGAGGAGCAGGGCCATATTTTCAATGGCTAGCCGATCGTGCAGTTCCCGCGACAGCAGTCGCAGCATACTTTGCACCAACTTCCAATCTACCCTAAGGGCAGGATAGAGCATCACACAAAGCGGGAATAGCTCCTCTTTGACGGCGGCGATACTCCCCTCTAGCAGGCAGAGGCATAGGTAAACCTGAAACATTTCCGCATCGCGCACACTGGAAATGCGCACGGTCTCATGGTTCAGGGAACCGGTATAGCTCTGGTACTGGGGATATTCGCGGGCTACCCGATCGCAAATCACGTGGGCGATCGCGGTGCTCATGGGTAACACTTGCTGGACGGTCTGCAATTCTGGTGTGGGCAAGTCCCACTGGGCGGCAGCTTCATAGGTGCGTTGTAGGGGCATATAGAGGTGATCATCCATCACCTTCAGGTAGGGGGTCACCAGGGCTTGTTCGGGTTCGCTCAACCAGCCCAGCAATACCTGCCCGGTATAGTGAAACTGCATACTGACCAGTCCGAGCGCCCGTGGATCGCGTGCGGTGTACTGACGTCGCACCTCCCCAAACGCCTGCCCTAGCAACACGGACAACCGGGCAGGTTGCACTTCCTGGGCATAGGCCGTGAGCATTTTCTGATAGGTTTGGTGGATATCTTGAATGATCTGCCAGGGGTTCGCCGTATCTACTTGAATCCCGTGGCGCTTAATCTCATCCGCTAACAACACCTCGACCTGGGACCAGGCCGTTGCACTGGCTAACTCTAAATGGTTAAGCAAGTAGTTGGCGGTTTCCAGCCGTCCGGCTGCTGAGTCTAATTCTGCATAACTCCGGGATTGTTCACGACTGGCTTGTTCTGCTTGGGCCGCCTGGTTGATGTCCGCAATATATTTTTTTGCCCATAGTGCGGATAGAGAGGCAAGGGTGTCGCCGTCCCTGTCTGAACGTTCGAGGGGGGAGTCTGTCATGTCGATGGGGTAGATGAGCAGCAGTCGGCAGAGACAATTTAAGGTTTTCTTAAGTCCCCTGAACTCCTATCATACCTTGCTGGCTAGGACACGGCGATCGTTTTCCTAGCTGACGAGCCGACTGGCTTCCACTGGCGCTGGCGCTGGGGTAGGCGGGGGGCTGTTGCGCTGGGAGTCAGCCTGGGATGTGGGTGCAACCGCCCGATCGGCATCCGCCTGAAGTGTCCCGCAGGGGAGGGTCATACACGCGACCGTACCCACGCCCACCTCACTCACCAGGGTTAAGGTGCCCTGTTGCAGCGTCACGCAGGCTTGGGTAATCGTTAAACCCAAACCCGTTCCCATTGTCTTGCTGGCACTTTTAGCCCGGAAAAAGGGTTCAAACAGGTGCGCCTGGTCCTCTAGGGCAATCCCATGTCCGTGATCACGGACATGGAAGGTTACGTGTGGCGTCGCGGCTGGTATACCCGGTGGTTGGTCGGGATAGAGGGTGGCGGGGACATCTGGGCAAGAGAGTTCCAATTGAATTGTGGTGTGAGGCCGGGAGTATTTAACCGCATTACTCAACAGGTTAGAGAGGCAATGCCAGAGCAACTTGGCATCAAGATAGACCTGTTGACAGGTCCCATGTTGGATAAATTCCAAGCGGTGGTGCTGGCCAATGCCCGTTTGGAAAGCCGCCAATAAGTCCTGGCAGAACGCAGCCACGTCCATTAGGGTGGGGGTATAGGCTAGACGGCCTGATTCAATATGACCAAAGGTGAGAATATCTTCGATCAGGCCATCCATGCTTTTGACGGCTTCTTTTACCTGCTGGAAATAGCTCTGTTTTTTCTCCTCATGGCATTGGTGCCCGAATTGTTCCAGGAGTTCCACTGCCGATTTGATCAGGGACAGCGGTGTCCGGAGATCATGGGATGCCATTGCTAAATATTGGGTTGTTCGCTGTTCAATCTCCCTGGCTCGTTGTCGGAGCGTTTTCTCAGCTTGGTGGCGACGAATGGCAACCTGAATGGCCACATTAAGATCTTCAGAGCGAAAGGGTTTGAGTAAATAGCCAAAGGGTTGGGTATCGCGGGCCTGCTGCACCGTATCCGGATCGGCAAAGGCCGTCAGATAGACGATCGGAATTTGATAGGTATGCCAAATTTGGTGGGCAGCCGCAATCCCACTAATTTTGCCTTGGAGGACTATATCCATCAACACGACGTCCGGGCGTAGCTCCGCTGCTTTCGCGATCGCTAATTCGCCGGAATCGACCGTACCGCTCACCACATATCCTAATTTTTTAAGCTGGCGACTAATGTCATGGGCAGTAATAAACTCATCTTCAACAATTAGTACTTTTGCAGTAGCCATAGAATCGACACGGAGATTCCTAACAATTTAGTTATACTGGCAAGCGAAGGCAACATCATAGAGATTCATAAATCTAAAAAACGGTTCCCCACCTATATCCAGATTACGATCGCCAGTGGTGCTCAAGTCAAGCCGGTGAATAAATGTTATAGGATTTTAGCCAGACTGGGTAACGATTGTGAGGTTTTAGAAAGATGGTGCTTACTCAATCCTAGCCCTGAAGGTCCTGATCCCTAGCCCCTGTCTAACGGATTAAACTCAAGGGTAGGGTTCGCAATTGAGTTTAATCGGCCAGCCAATATTATTCCTATTCTACCGTTAGCACTACAACTGGAAAAGTAAAGTTTTTCAACATTAATTCCATATTGATTCCGTGTAATTGCTGGATTGGGATAGGTCGGTGCTCAAGCCCGTCGTTCGTAGTAAATTTCGGCAAAGGTGAGTTGGAACTGGGTACCCTGCTCAACGTTGAGGGCGATCGTGCCTTTGATTTGTTGAGTGAGGCCACAAACAAGCTGTAGCCCCATTGAGTTGGTATGACGAAAGTCCAGATCAGCAGGAAAGCCAACGCCATCGTCCTGGACTGTTAATTGATATTGGGCTGTATCGAGGCGGGCCAGCGTCACCTGCACCGTGCCCGATCGCTGTTCTGGGAAAGCGTGTTCGAGGGCATTGGTCACCAGCTCGTAGGCAATCAGGCCGCAGGGGAGGGCCGTTTCCAGGTTGAGGGCAATTGGCTCGATCGCGAAGCTGAGTTGGATACCTTGGGTGGGGCGGCCATACACGGAGAACGCATAACTGACCAGTTGATGGAGGTACTCGTCAAAGGCCATCTGGGCCAGGTCAGAGGACTGGTACATGCGTTCATGAATCATCGCCATTGCCGAAATTCGGTTCTGGCTATCTTGAATAATGCGGAGGACTTGGGGATCTTCGATCATATCTACCTGCCAGGACAACAGGCTGGAAATGATTTGCAAGTTATTTTTAACCCGGTGATGAATTTCCTTGAGCAGCACCTCTTTTTGCGACAATTCATTGGCTAACTGGGAGTAGAGATTTGCTTGTTGAATCGCAATCCCGACCTGGGTGGCCAGCCGCTGGAGGAGATTGAGTTCCGTGTACTGCCACTGGCGATCGTGGCAGGCATGGACAATCAGCAGCCCCCACAGGCAGGTATGGTCGCCTTCGGACCAGGCACAGGTAGCGCCAATTTCGACCGGCGTTTCCTCGGCAGCCAGCAGGATCGGGGCCACCATGCGGGACTTCACCCCAATTTCCTGCATAAATTCGGCAATGCAGGCACTCCACTCATCCGCCAGCACATTGGGCACAATCCGGGCCTGACCCTGGCGATAGAACGTCATGCAGGCTTCCAGGAAGGATTCGTCGAAAAACCGTAAATTGAGCAGGCTGGGCAGACCGGGCGTGACGGCTTCTTGAATGACATGGGTGGCGGCTTGGGGATAGAGGCGGAAAATCAGGACGCGATCGGCCTGGAGCAGTTGGTGGATCTCCCGTACCGTTGTGGCCAGAATATGATCGAGATCGAGGGATTGGCGAATTTGTTGCGAGAGGGCGTGCAGGACCTTTTCCTGGCGGATTTGTTGCTCCAGGATCGTCTCTGTGCGTCGGCGTTCGGCCAGTTCCGCTTGTAGGCGGGCATAGAGATCGGCTTGCTGGATGGCGGTCCCCAAACGCCCGGCGATTTGCCGCAGGAGATCCACTTCGCCCGTGGGCCACAGCCGGGGAGCCGTGCAGTGGTGGGCAATTAGCAGGCCCCAGAGGCGTTGTTCACCGTAGAGGATGGGCACCACCAGATTAGCCCGGATCTGGAATTGGGTCAGAAATTCGGCATAGCAGGGATCGATCGCCGCCGTCTGCACATCCGCCACCACGGCCACGCGACCAGCTTGGTACTGCTCAACCCAATTGCCGGGGAAGCACGGGTCCTGTACGGCTTGTCCCTGAAGGCTTAGATCAGCCTGAGAGACCGCCTCCACGAGGACCTCACCTTGCCAGTTCGCCTGGAAACGGTAGATCAACACGCGATCGACGGCCAGGAACCTTCGCACTTCTTCCACCGTAGCTTGCAGGATATCCGCCAGGTTGAGGGTCTGGCGCATGCGGAAAAATAATTGGGCCAAAAGGTGATCTTGTTCTGCCTGACGTTGTAGGGTCTGCTCAGTGCGTTTGCGATCGCTAATATCAAAGCAAACGCCCGTTACGCCAATGCTGCCATCCGGTCGGGGCACGATCGCCCCCGTATCGCGAATCCAGGCGACCTCGCCCGTTGGCTTGATGATCCGATACTCGCGCTGGATATTTTGGCTGGGGTGGTTGAGTCTGACTAGGGAGTAGTAAAAACTGTCGCGATCGTCGGGATGCACGAGTTCGATGAGGCATTGGGGCCGAGCCAGAACGGTCCCTAGGGTTAAACCGGTGAGCGTCTCTACCCCCCGACTGATAAATAGAAGATCAAAGGTTTGGTCAGGATGCAATATCCCGCGATAGACAGAGCCAGGAATTTGGTCGGTCACTTCGCGCAATAGCTCCTTTTGCTCCTGCAAAGTTTGCTCAAAGACGCGCCGCTCGGTAATATCACTAATGCGGACAATCATGCACTCCGTACTGGCCACTTGCAGATGTTTGGCCACGAGGTTCCCCCAGAAGCGATTGCCCTTTTGGGTCAAGTACTCAAATTCCCGTTGAAAAGTACCCGTCCGGCTAAATTCCGCCTTGAGGGTCTCAATCTCCTGTTCCGAGAGCGGTTGGGCATGAAAACGGGTGCCGCGCTTGCCAATGAGGTCTGTCGGACTGTCCACTTCAAACAATTCCACTGCCCGACGATTACACTGGGTAATACACCAGGTATTGATATCAACGATAAAGATGGCATCTGCCGATTCCGCAAAGATACCCTCAAATAAATCTCGATTTCGCCGAACTTCCAATTCCGCTAATTTGCGATCGCTGATATTGCGAACAATGGCAATCACTTGCTGAGAACCCAGGGGACTACACCGAGCCTCAAAGTAACGAGGGATATCATCAAACAGCAGGCGATACTCTAAGCGTTGGATCTGTTGAGTTCGGAGCGTTTTTTTGACGAGTTGATAGATTTGGCGTCCGACCGGTGATGGCAGTATTTCCTGAACCCTCTGACCTAAAAGGGTTGCTGCTGGCACGTATAAGTCCGCATCCTGTTGACACTTAACTTCGAGATATCTGCCCTGGGCATCTAAGCGAAAGAGCATATCGGGCAATGCCTGAAAGATGGCTTCTAATTTTTGATTTTGCTCGGTGAGAGTAGCAGTGCGTTCAGCCACCCATTGCTCTAAAACCTGGTTGGTCGATCGCAACTTAGCCACGGCATCCTCTAGGGACTGCTCCATCTGCTTGAGGTCGGTAATGTCCAGTACCAGGCCATTGACCCGCACCTCTCCTGTGGGCAATCGGGTATAGGACGCCCGGTCTTCCACCCACCTAATGGCTCCCGTGGCCGTCACAATCCGAAATTCGTGGTTTAACGGCGCTAGGGTTTGCTGCGCCTGCTCAAGCCGTTGCTGAAACTGGGCGCGATCGTCGGGATGGATGAGGTCAAACAGGGCGGCGGGATCGGCTTGGAACCGGGCCAGGGGATAGCCCGACACGGCTTCAATGCCTGCACTGAGGTAAGTGAGGCGCATCTGCCCATCGCGATCTAACTCCACCTGGTAAACCGAGCCAGGAATTGTACTTGTAATGGTCGTGAGATATTCATTCTGGTGTTCGAGGGCCGTAATGGCTTGCTGCTGCTGATAGATGGCACGATCGCGGGCCTCGGTTCGCTGTTGTAACAGCGTGTCTTTTTGCCGAAGTTGGGCTGCGGTTGTGGCTTCCAGGGTAGCGAGTCGCTGGCTCAGGGATTGCACCATGTCGTAGAGGACGGTGGCATTCAGACTATGCAGAATCGTGCTTTGGGTGACTAACCCCATCAATCCCCCATCCGCTCCGATCACGGCCAGCCGACGGACCCGTTGCGCTTGCATCAGAGTGTGGGCTTGCCAGAGGGAATCTGCCGGGGTGAGGGTGAAGACGGGGGAACTCATCACCGCCTGGGCCTGGACCGTGGCTAGGTTTAAGCCCAATAGGTGCAATTGCACCACATCTTGCTCAGTGATCATCCCTAGGGGCACTGGGGAAGTCCTGGCCATCTCATCGGTATGGCTGGGGTTATCGGGACCCTCGGTAATCACCACACAACTGATCGGGTGTTCGGCCATGCGCTGAATGATGGTCTGGAGGGAATCGGTCAAACCGGCTGTTACCACCGATCGCGTCATCCCTTCCTCAACCCGTCGCCAACGGAGCAGATCGAGGGGTTGTAAGGCCCGTCGCAGGGTTTGTGGCGTCGCCACGCCCAACAGGCGATCGTTGTCATCAAGAATGGGCAAATGGCGAATGGGATGCTGCTTAAAGAGATTGATCACACTAAAGACATCCTCGCACTGCGATCGCCGCAGGGTCATGACCGCTGCCTGCATGACCGTTGTAACCGGTACATCCGCCAGTGGCAGGGACTGGGCCATACACCGTACCAGATCGCGCACAGTCAGAATGCCGCACAATTCGGTGCCTGCCATCACCAACACATAGTCAGTCGCAAGGTCACCACCCATGTCTGAAGGGGGCGTAGCACGCCCTGTGGCAAGGGCGCACGTTGAATGATGGGGATGCATCATCACCAGGACCGTCGTTAGAGATGTATCTGGTGTGACAATGGGGGGCTGGGGATCGATCGCGAGATCAGAAAGCATATCAACAGGGAGAGGGGGCAATCGGTTTCTTTATTTTGGGCAATATTGATGCAAATGGTGGCAGATCAGCCCTCCCCAAGCATTATCCAAGATCGGCTTTCTCCGTACAATGGGCCGCAAAATCATGTCAACTCAAGCACCCAGTGATGCTCATCCTCCCCGAAACTGCGATGCCTTCCCTAGCAGTTAAGAAATTCAGATGCATTGACGGCCTGGTTGGGAACGTGTTAGCTTAAGCAGCAATTCGTGCTCGTCCCCATTCAATACCTCTGCCTCTGCCTCGGTGCTAGCCGCGATCGTACACTTGGAGGCGGTTTGAGTGGAATGAGTGAAGTCAAGCTTAATCTGGTGACGCTTGTGGCTGGGGAATGAATTTCCCGTGTTGCAGCGGTACTGGAGCGGAGGAACCAAATTTTGGGGCTTATCCTCAACTGAATCTGGTGATTGTCAGAATCAGGGGAGGAAGGACACCTCTCAGTCCTAGCCCGTCAGCTAACTCCGTCAGCATTGGGGGGAGGACTAAAGAGATCGCATTGTTCAGAAATTGAATTTAAGTCATTCAAGAATTCAATCGAAAGTGCAACGACTCTTAACAGCCTCTCAAGTTGCCGATGTTAAGGGGTGGTCGATTCGACCACACTGCACCTGTATCTGCTTTGTGCTGGTTCTTGCCTATCCTTTGGGCTTGTCTAGCACGAGTGGATATTTTTCTCGCTGCTCTCATACCCATTGCTAGCCTTAGGGCTACGGACGGCTCGTAGTGACGACTTTAGTCGGCTACACCGTCAAACTTAGTTAACCGCAGTTATAGCCATCGTCATTCAGGTTAGGACAAGGGGCTTAAGCCCCTTGTTGATCACAGCCTTTGAAATGTCCTAATGGACGTGACTACCGCTATAGCCCTAGCTAACACTCGTGGTCTGTCAAACTTAATTGGGGGTAGGTTGGGTCGCACTGCGTTTGCCCTAACCCAGTGGGCGTGTTGGGTCTCGCAGGCTAGACACGAATAACACCCCCTCGCTTTAGCTATGACAGTCTACTACCAATACGGATGTGTTCTGAACCGTTGTCGTCCCACAACTGGTTTGCGATCGCATTCCTTGATTCCCCTATCCACAGACACTGCAACGAGGGAGCGCACATACCTTGGATAACTGGCAAGCCATTGTAGCAACCCTGCTATTCTTTGGTGTCATCTTTTTGGTAATGACCGAATGGATTCATCTAACGATCGCGGCCTTCTTGGGTGCCCTATTGTTAGTCTTTTTCGATATTCTCACCCTGGAAGAAGCGGTGGGTTATATCGGGAGAAGTTACTCAACCCTGGCCCTCTTTTTTGGGGTGATGGTATTGGTACGGGCCTTTGAACCCACAAAAGTTTTTGACTATTTGGCGACCCAGATCGTGATCCTCTCCAGGGGCAATGGTAAGCGCCTATTACTGGGGATTGTGGCGATTACTACTCCCATCTGTGCTGTCTTGCCCAATGCCACTACGGTCATGTTATTGGCTCCCTTGGTGCCAACGATGGCTCAGGAAATTGGGGTGGATTTTGTACCGCTCTTGGTTTTGATGGTCCTGGTGGCCAATAGCGCGGGGCTACTCACCCTTGTCGGCGATCCGGCGACCTTTATTGTCGGTGATGCGATTAACTTCAGCTTTATCGATTACCTCATGCGTTTGAGCCTAGGGGGGGTATTTGCGATCGGGGTGATCCTGGTGATGATACCGTTCCTATTTGCCCGTACCTGGCGCAAGCAGCTAGACACCCTCACCCAACTCCCCCATCCCCAGATCAACCATCCCCGCACCCTGCTGGTTGGGGGTCTCATCATGGCCCTGGTCCTCGGACTGTTTGCCGTGGGGGAAATGATGCCAGTGCCCATCTCGCCCGCTGCTGCCGCCCTACTGGGTGCAGCCTTAGCACTCCTGCTCGCTCACCATAGTGGTATTGACTCAGTAACCCGGATTTTGCGGGATGTAGACTGGAGCACCTTGCTCTTTTTTATGTCGATTTTTGTGCTGATTGGGGGGCTACAAAAAACCGGAGTAATTAGTAATGTATCAGGAATTTTGGCGTTTATTTTAGGACAAAATATTGCCCTAGCATCGCTAATTTTACTCTTTTTGATTGGCTTGCTTTCCAGTGTGGTCCCCAATATTCCCCTCGTCGTGGCGATGGTGCCTTTACTCAAGGAATATGTGGTCAATGTTGGTCTGGCTGGTCCTGAAATTTTGGCACCGAATTTTCACGGCAATTTACCCCCTGCTGTGTTACCCCTATTTTTCGCCATGATGTATGGAGCCACCTTGGGCGGCAATGGGACATTGGTGGGCGCTTCGGCCAA
Source organism: Coleofasciculaceae cyanobacterium bin_20 (assembly GCA_037445115.1). Taxonomy (GTDB): domain Bacteria; phylum Cyanobacteriota; class Cyanobacteriia; order B231; family B231; genus Trichothermofontia. The sequence goes on along the minus strand of JBBILC010000001.1, from coordinate 21,707 downwards.
TATTGTCGCAGCGGGGATTGCGGAACAACATGGCAAGCGGATCTCGTTCCATACGTTCTTACGCTATGGCTTTCCCGTGATGGTCATGCAACTGATTGTAGCTGCTGTTTATTTGACGATATTTTTCCTACGATAGCTATAGCAATGCTAGGGGATTGATGAGTGTGGATTGGGCATCCTGCACGGGCAGGCTAGAAGCCTACCCCACAATACTTTCACGAATCATTTAGGATTGCTGTATCTGAGTGGCAGACAGGCTGCCTACCCCACTCCTGTCCCCACTCCTGTTTTTCTTGGCGTCGTCTCTTCCAAGGAGACTCGCCTGAGACTATTTGCGACCCACGATCGTATAAAACTGGTATGCCTGAACAATCTCGATCATCGGGGTCGCGGTACTGGTAAAGCGATCGCTCTGGAGGTCCCAGCCCAGTTCCAGCGGCTGGTGGAAGGCATAGGTGACAGCCTGAAAGCCCGTGCTTTCCAGCAAATAGGTCAGAAAGGTGGGATGCCACAGGCGCGTATTAAGCGGGTCTACAAACCACTGTTGATTGAGGACCGCCGGACACAGGGGGTTAAGCAATTCCAGCACGATCGTGCCCCCCGGTTGTAGGGCGCGGTAACTGTGTTGCACAAGGGCGATCGCGGCTTGTGGCCCCAGGGTATCCAACAATTGTGCGGCAAAGAAGCCCCCCACGCTATCGGCAGGTGAATCCGCAAGGTAGGGCAACACAGGCGTTTGGAGCACCTCCAACCCCTTCTCCTGGCAGAGCAACCGCAGATCCGTATTTTGGGTGAGTCCCTTCGCCTGATAACCGGCCTGTTGCGCCAGTTCCAGGAATTCTCCCCGTTGACAATTCAAGTCCACTAGCAAACCTCCCCCCGCAAAGTGGGCAAGGCGGTCTTGAAGACGCGTAGCTACCGCCTGTTCACTGCCCACAAACCGCTCCAGGAAGCCTGCATAATCAAAGCTTTCCATCAAGGGCACTTCCGATGGGCTGGGGGCCATAGCCATCGGAGGCTGGGGGGCCGTGATTGGGGGTGGGGTGGGTGTGCCAGCGGCGGGCGCTCGCAACCGACGGACTTGGCGTTCGGCCCTGGCCACCTGTTCCCGCGTGGCCTTGACCTCTTGCCGCATTGCATCCAGATGGTGATGCACCTGATCGATCGTGGCCCCCTGGGTTGCTTCAAGGCGTTGCCATTGGCGTTGGGTTTGTTCCACCTCGCCCCGCAGGGTGACGATCGCGTCCGTTACCTGCTCCATACGCGTATTAACGTGATCCCGCACCTCCTCCATAAAGTCATGGAGATCAATATCCGCCCGCTGCACGTTGTGGACCTCCTGCCGGAGGCCCCGCACGACCCGCACATTCGCCGCATTGTAGGAAATTTGCTTTTCGATCACCGGACGCAGCAGCTTCCGGGCCAGTTTGCGCAACGCCACCACGATCGGCCCCAGCACCTTACTATGGGCCTTGATCGTCACCTGGTAGATATCAAACCCCGTTTGCAGGAGTTCCAGGTCCTCAGCCAATTCATCGGGGGGTGTCCCCACTGGACGATCGATCGCGGGTTTGGGCGGCACCGCCAGGTAGCGTCGGGGTTCTAGGCTTTGGCGCATTTGCTCTAGGATGCGCTGTTTATCGATCGTGTCGTGATTCATATTTCAGTCGGGCGATCGGGGTTGTAACAACTGCGGCGCATTTGTGCAAGCATACTTTCAGTCCCGCGATCGGGGTTCTAACGCTTCTCTACACTGTCCTAACGCCTTAGGCCCGGAAATCCGGTTACCAATACGCTGCTGCAAAAGTTTACCAGATTAGCAGAACGCTTGTGGGGTAGGCGTCCCGCCTGCCCAATCCACCTGCCAGATCCCACAAGGCAAAAGGCAAAAGGCGAAAGGCGAAAGGCGAAAGGCGAAAGTTAAAGATCTGCGCTTGTCAAGCGTCTCGCTTAGCGGCGATCGTCGCAGCTTCCTTGCGGGCCTGGAGTTGTAGCACGATGTCATCATGCATTTGGCGGCTAATGGGATAGAAAAAGGCCAGAATCAGGCCGCCGATTAACACCAGGCTGGGAATCGGGCCAATGAGCCAGCGGATCGCCCACAGGGCACTCTCCGGTTGGATTGGGGCCGGTTGATCGGCCAGATGGGGAATCAGGCCAGCCCCGTCGAGGATTTTACCCACCAGGAACAGGGCGATCGCGACCGCCACCTTTTGCAAATAGACCACTAGGCCATAGAAAATGCCTTCCCGCCGGTGGCCTGTGTTCAGTTCATCCAAATCCACCACATCCGGCAATAGCGACCACGGCACCAGGTAAGCCGTCGCCAACCCCGCCCCCGCCATCACTGCGAGCGTATACATGAGGCCGATTTGTCCCGGTTGCAGCCCAAATAATCCCGCCTGCGCTAAGAGGGTGAGGGGAATCCCCCAGATGTAAATCTTCTGTTTATTGGCTCGCTGCCCCATCCAACTCCAGAAGGCCATTGTGGCCAACGCCGTTCCCTGGACAGCCAGGGCCATTTGGGTGAAATGGGTTTCCGATAGCCCCATCCACTCAACGACAAAGTAGGGCAAAATCGCCGCCGTCACCTGCACCCCTAACCAGGAACACAGGTACAGCCCAACCACAAAGAGGAAGGGCCGCGTCTGTAGCGCAACCTGCAATTGTTGGCGGAGGGGTAAGGGGGTGACTAGGTTAGGACTCTGCCGTTGGTGTTGGACCCAGCGAAACCGCCGATAGGTCCCGGCCACACACACAAATACTGCCAGCGTGGCCACCAGACCGCACACGGCTCCCAGGGTTAAATACTGTTGGCGCTCCCCAGGAACGATCGCAAAAATTACCTGGGCCAAGACTAGGGCGATAATGCTGCTGCCAATGCTGAAGGCGGCTTTGTAACTCACTAATTGGGTACGTTCGTCGTACTGCTGCGTCAATTCTGCCACCAGGGTCGAGTAGGGAATCACCACGGCGGTGTAGGCAGCGTAGAACATGAAGGCGATCGCGGCGTAATAGGCCCAGAGGCCAAGCTGGGTGTTGGTATTGGGCACAACCCAAAACAGTAAAAACGTTAGCCCCAGGGGAACCGCCCCCAAGAGCATCCAGGGATAGCGGCGGCCCAAGGGGGAACGGGTGCGATCGCTCAACCAACCCACCAGGGGATCGTTAATGGCATCCCAGAGCTTACTGATGAGAATCACACTACCCGCCAACGTGGGATTAAGACCGGCCACATTGGTGAGGTAGAACAGCGCAAAAAAGACCAGAATACTGCCAGTGACCTCACTGGACATTTCACCGACCCCATAGGCCAGCTTCGTCGTTAGGTTAAGGGGCACAGGCGACAACGGAGCCGCAGCTTTAACAGGAGAAGATTCGAGCACAGCCATCTACCAAGAAAAAACAGAGAATCAGTCCTCCCTACTTACTATCCCCCATTCCGTCTCCTCTCTCCTCTCTCCTCTCTCCTCTCTCCTACGACAACTCAATCTGACAATCATCCCCAATCAAAAACCGCAATGCCTTGGGACGGCGGGGCGCTTCCGTCAGGCGTGCCCGTTGACCAATGACACTATCGACTAAGCGTTGATGGATACCCGAAATACTCGCCTTATCCAGGATCACGCTATGTTCTAGATCCACCTCCTGAAGGGTTACCCCATCGGCAATGCTGCTATAGGGACCAATAAAGCAGTTTTCTAAATGGCAATTTTCGCCAATTTTCACCGGACCGCGTACTGTGCAGTTCACCAGTTTAGAACCGGCCCCAATTTGCACGCGACCAATTACCTGGCTTTGGGCGTCAATTTCGCCTTTGATATCCGTCGTTAAATCACTGTCGAGAATCAAACGATTGGCTTCGAGGAGATCATCTTTTTTCCCCGTATCCAACCACCACCCTTCCAACTGACAGGCTTTGACGGGATGCCCCAACCGAATTAACTGTTGAATGGCATCGGTAATTTCCAACTCCCCCCGCGCTGAGGGTTGAATTTGGGCGATCGCCGTATGAATCATCGGTGTAAATAAATAAATCCCCACTAGGGCTAAATTTGAGGGGGGATGTTTGGGTTTTTCCACCAATTCCAGGACCCGCCCCTGCTCATCCAGTTTGGCTACCCCAAAGGCGGTTGGATTGGGGACGGGACGCAGCAAAATCAACGCATCCAGGTTTTCAGATCGGAAGGTTGTCAAAAATGATTGCAACTGATTCTCAATCAGGTTATCCCCCAGGTACATGACGAAGGGGTTATCCCCCAGAAAGGGTTGGGCGATTTTGACCGCATGGGCCAGCCCCAACGGGTGTTCCTGCAAAATGTAGGTAATCTTGGCCCCAAAGCGATCGCCATTTCCGGTTTTACTGCGCACCTCTTCCCCGGTTTCCGGGCTGATGATAATGCCAATCTCGGTGACCCCAGCCGCCACAATCCGTTCAATGCCATACCAGAGGATCGGTTTATTCGCGACCGGGACTAGCTGTTTCGCCCCGGTGTGGGTGAGGGGTCGCAGTCGGGTGCCCTTCCCCCCCGATAGGATCAATGCTCGCATCGCGGATTACCTTGCCGTTTGGAGTTCACCTAACATTGTCCGTAATCCTTGCCGCCAATGGGGGGCCGGTTGCCCTAAATAGTGATTGATTTTGCCACAGGCGAGGACGGAATAGGCGGGACGACGGGCTGGCGTGGGATATTCGGAGGTGGTAATGGGCACAACGCGCTGGAGCCGTAGGGGGATGCCCAGGGCAGCGGCTTCTTCAAAAATGGCGATCGCAAAGTCATACCAACTGGCTACGCCACTGTTGGTGTAGTGGTAAATGCCTGCCGGGAGGGGAGCCTCGGTTGGGTGGGCGATCGCCGCGATCGCCTTGGCTAGATCCCCCGTCCAGGTGGGTGTCCCAATTTGATCGGCCACCACGCGGACTTCGGCGCGTTCAGCCCCCAGGCGCAGCATGGTTTTGACAAAATTACCCTTGCCCCCCGCCCCATACACCCAGGCCGTGCGCACAATCACGGCATCGGCATCGGTGGCCAGAATCGCCTGCTCCCCCACCAGCTTGGACTCGCCATAGGCATTGAGGGGGTTGGTGGGATCGGTTTCCAGGTAGGGCGATCCCTTGTCCCCCGCAAACACGTAGTCGGTGGAAATATGGATGAAACGGGCATCACAATCCAGGGCCGCCGCCGCCATCACCCCCGGTGCTTTGCCGTTGACGGTCATCGCCAAATCCCGTTCGGCTTCAGCCCGATCGACGGCGGTATAGGCTGCGGCATTGATCACCACGTCTGGGTTAGCCTGCTCGATCGCCGATCGCACCTGCTCCAGTTGGGTCAGATTTAGCTCCTGCCGGGTGAGAACCGTGAGGTCTAGGGCAGGGACTGTTTGCAGTGCAGTTTGTAATGCCTCGCCTAATTGTCCGGCTCCCCCGATGAGTAAAACGTGCATAAATGATTAATGTGGAGTGGTGATGGGTGGGTGAGTGGGGTGGGTGAGTGGGATGGGTGGGTGAGTGGGATGGGTGGGAGACTCCTGTAAGTGCAACGGTTTAGTCAAATAAGTCGGCGGTCTGAAAGGATTGTCCCTGTTGATCTTTGGCAGAGAGGATCGGGGGCATGGTTAGGCCCCAGTCAATATTAAGGTCAGGATCATCCCAGCAAATACAGCGATCGTGGGGTTGCGAATAATAGTCAGTGGTTTTGTAGAGAACATCGGCGGTGTGAGACCGAACCACAAACCCGTGGGCAAACCCAACGGGGACCCACAGTTGACGATTATTTTCGGCACTTAATTCCACCCCAACCCATTGGCCAAAGGTGGGGGAACGACGGCGTAAATCAACAGCAACATCAAAAATAGTGCCCACAACGACCCGCACTAACTTTCCCTGGGCTTGGCCAACTTGATAGTGCAATCCCCGCAGAACGGATTGGCGCGAGTGGGAGTGATTATCCTGGACAAATTCGACGCTGAGACCCGTTTCAGCCTGAAACTGACGCTGGTTAAAGCTTTCGTAGAAAAAACCGCGATCGTCGCGAAAAACCTTTGGTTCAATGATCAGAACCTCTGGAATTGCCGTCGCAATGATCTGCATGACCCACCTCTACACAACCCCGCCCATCTTAAACCGGATTCTTCCCCCACTCAAGCTTGACCCGGTTACGGTTAGGCGCATCGGGTAGGGGCGTTGGCTCTGTACTACGTTTGCCCCAATCTACCAGCTACCTGCTATTCACTCCTCACTTCTCACTCCTCACGAAGCCCCAACTGCCTGGACCCGCTCTAGTTCTAGATCATTGAGGTAGTCGATCGTCCAATTGGCCTGTCGTTGCAACATGTGGAAGGGGTAGGTATGGGCCACACCGACAACGGGAATCCCTGCCCGTTTCGCCGCCTGAATACCGGCGGGGGTGTCTTCGATCGCTAAGCATTCATTGGACCGGAGGTTGAGTCCTGGATAGTATTCATTCAAGCGGGTCACGGCGAGGAGGTAGCCGTCGGGTTCGGGTTTACTGGCCCGATGATCGTCGCCAGCTACAATCACCGGGAACTGGGCCAAGAGGTTGGCTTGTCGCAGCACCCATTCAATTTCCTGGCGCAGGGCACCGCTGACGATCGCCAGCTTCAGTTGGGCCGATCGCAATCGAAAAATCAGGTCATCCAGGCCGGGATAGATGGGTAAGCGGTCTAAACCCGCCATTAATTGTTGATAGGCTTGGGACTTGCGCTGGACAAGTTTATCCAAATAGTCGTCGCTCACGACTCGCCCGCGTTGGGCCAGGATTTCCTGGAGGCAGGTACGATCGCTCCGCCCCAGGCACAGTTGCCGGAATTCCCCTGGTTTGGGCCGCAGGTTTTCCTCTAGGAGGATTTGTTCAATCAGTTGTTCATGCAGCGATTCATCATTGATGATCACGCCATTGAAATCAAATAAGACGGCCTTTAATACCATGCCCGAACACCTCCCTAGATCTGGGCCGCTGGATCAATGGGGGTAGGAGCCGCTCACTGAGCCGGGTCCTACCCCCTGGGTCAGCGTTCCCTTAACTCGGTACGGGTACCCAATCTCCCATCCCTTGCTCTACCTCTAGCTTACGATCGCGCCGCGTCTCCGCAGAAGCATCGTTGGCATACTCTGGTTGGGCAGCTTCCGGGGAGGAATCGGCGATCGGTTTCACGCCCCGCGTCACCTGATGCATCCACCAGAAGGGGGTCGTTTGCACGGCCCCAAAGCCGACCCGCCCCATGTCGGCATCTAAGCTGCTGTCGGCGTAGTCCTTGATATACGGCTCCTCAAAAATATCCATGAGCCAAGGGGTAAACCGCAGGGTTTGCTGGTTCCCATCCAAGACCAGAAATTCACCTCCCGTTTTCAGCAGCCGATACCCTTCGCGCAGGATGGTCTGGGTGATGGCTGGGGGAGTTTCGTGAAACAGGAGGGCAGCGGTCACCAGATCAAAGCTTGCGGCCTCCAGCCCTGTGTGGGCGGCGTCGGCATGGAGCCAGGTAATGTTTCGTTTGGCTTGTTTCGCTTTGCGATCGGCCATCACGAGCATGTAGGGCGAGAGATCCAGCCCAATCACGTCGGCAGTGGGAAAGGCTTGTTTAAGCAGTAGGGTCATGGACCCAGTACCACAGCCCACGTCTAAAATCCGTTGTGGGGATTTCACGCGAATGGCGTCTACTAAGGCTTGACGAACGATCGCTTCCCCTGGGGGTAGGACGTGCTGGGTGATCGGGTCATAGGTAACGGCAGCGTCAGCAGTCAGGTAACCGCCTTCGATGCCATGAAAGGGGGCCGTGCGGTAATAGTCGGGATAGGTGAGATCCGTTCGCGCGGTGTCTTCGCAGGAGAATCGCTCAAACCGTTGGGTTTCCTGCGGCCAATCAATTTCGGCTTTTAATCGGCGCAGAGCGGGTTCATCAATCAGAAAGGTCCGAAAAAACGGGGCCAGGAAGCGTTCAAAAATCGTGTCTTGACGGGGCATAAGGGTTTCCGCAAAAGCCGATCGGGCAACAGTTTATCTGTTACCATGACCCCTCCAGTGTAATAAATCTTTACTTTTTGTGGCGGTATCGTTGCTGACCTCACGGGCTGCGTGTGGCTCCTGGCGAGCCTTTTATAATAAAGACTAGTGTAGTGTCAAGCTTAAAATGAGTGCTCTTGACCGGCTCAGTCCAAGCGGCCCCCCCGGTCACCCTGCGCTTGTCGAAGGGTCTTGGACGATCAGCAACCCTGCAATTTACGGCTGACAAAGTACTAGCTAGCACCCCAGGAGACCGCAGCTATGCTTGCTCCCGAACTTCTCTCTGGCCTGCCCTCAACGGAAGTGTTACCCTGCTCCGACGATACGCCTGTGGACAACGAAGATCAAAATTCCCTGCCTAACCTGTTGTTGTTCATGTTGGCCAGCCTGTGGGCCGATCGGATGGATTGGTATTTTGGGGTCGATATGGCGGTGTACCACACGACGGGCGAAGATCCCCGAATTCCTGTGGTGCCGGATGCGTTTTTGAGTGTGGGTGTTGAGCGGCGCAAGGGTGGACGATCGCGGCGCAGTTATGCCACCTGGGAAGAAAACTGGGTGGTGCCGATCCTGGTCTTGGAGATGGTCTCCCACAAGCCGGGCGGCGAATATGGCTCGAAGCAGGAGATTTACCGCAAGCTAGGGGTTTTCTACTACGTGATCTACAACCCGGAATTCTGGCGACGCGACCAGCATCAACCGTTTGAGGTGTACCAGTTAGTGGAGGGAGAGTATCAGCTTGCGTTCAGTACCGCGCAGGCCGATCGTCCCTATTGGTTTGCTGATATTGGGTTAGGGTTGGGCTTTTGTCGCCAACGGTTGGGTGGCATCGAGCAGGAAATCTTGGTGTGGTATGACGCCCAGGGGCATGCCTATCCCACCCCCGATGATGTGCGTGTCCAACTGCGGCAGCAACAACAAGCACTGGAGGCCGAACGGCAACGGGCGGAAACAGAACGGCAACGGGCAGAAGCCGAACGGCAACGCGCAGAACAGGCAGATCAACGGGCAGAAGCCGAACGGCAACGCGCAGAACAGCTCGTGCAGTATCTGCGATCGCTCGGCCTTGATCCCGACAACCTGCCCGACCACTAGGATAGGGTCGGAGTGGGGGCCGTAGTGACGACTTCAGTCGCCACCTTGGCTGTCGCCCACATCCAACTCAGAACGCTGCCTAATTCACCGCTGCCAGATCGTAGCGGCTGGTCAGTTTTTCTAACTGGCGCGTCAGCAGACTCAGGAACAAGCCCACATCCGTCACCACACCGACCGACTCCAGCGACCCCCGATCGCTCAGCTTAGTCACCACCGCCGGATTGATATCGACGCAGACCATCTTGACGCCCGATGGGGTCATATTGCCGACGCCGATCGAATGCAACATGGACGACAGCATCAGGATCATATCGGCCCCTTCCAAGAGACGGGCGTAATCCTGTTGAGCCTCGATCAGGTTCATGTGGGTATCGGGCAACGGACCATCATCCCGGATTGACCCGGCTAGGGAGAAGGGCACCTGCCGCTGCACGCATTCGTAGAAAATGCCGCTGGTGACCACGCCCTGTGCGACTGCCGCCTGGATATTGCCGCAGCCCCGGATCTTGTTAATTACCTTCAGGTGGTGGCGGTGACCGCCGCGCACGGAGACCCCCCGCTGCATATCCACGCCCAAGGAGGTACCCATCATCGCCTGTTCCAGATCGTGCACCGCGATCGCATTGCCACCGAGCAACGCCTGCACATAGCCCTCTCGGATTAACCGCGCCAGATGGGCGCTGCCCCCCGTATGGACCACCACGGGACCGGCCACGACGACCACCTTGCCGCCCTGGTCACGGATATGGCGCAAATCCCAGGCGATCTGTTCGACAATCAGTTCCACCCGCCGTTCGCTGGAAACGCCTGATCCCATAAAGGTGAACTCCTGGCTGCTCCGCTGGTCGCGGGCCTCTGGCTTGCGGATGGTGCGAATTCCCTCGACGGCCACCACGACGCGATCGCCGACCTGTAAATCCCGGATCAGCTTACAGTGGGCGATCGGACCGACTGAGGTCTCGGCCACGACTACCACGCCATCCATACGCTGGTTCTGTACCTGCACCCACTCGCAATGTACCCGCACCTCGGTGGGATAGATCGTCGTGACATAGAAATCGTCAGGGGCAACGCCAGTCTGGGTGACCGTTTCCAACTGGGCATCGCAGACCTCTTGGGGACGGGCCATTGCCCCCAAATTAATCAATTGCGACACCAACTCCTCCATCACCAACCGGGAGGGAGCCGATACCTTAATTTCTGCGGAAGACGTACTTTGCCGCTGTTCACCCAGGTTGAAGTTCAGCACCTGGAAGCTACCGCCACCCTCCACAATCAAATCCAGTGCCCGATTAATTAACCCCGCATCGAGGAGATGGCCCTGTAGCTGGATCACACGGCTTTCCACGGGGGCATTGGCATGGAGATCCACTTGCAGCGGTTCCGTGGTCCGGAGGGTCAGGCACTTGGCTGCGCCCCCCGCCTTGAGGAACTCCGTCAGCGGTGTCTCAAGCACGGTAAACCCAAGGGAACCTAGGCGTTGCTTCAGGTCATTACTGGCTCGGTTCATGACGATCGTGCGATCGACATTGACCGCATTGCAGGCAAAATTGTCCGCATCCACTTCACTGACCACAATGCGCTTCGCTGCCGGGACTCGCCGTTCGATC
>JBBILC010000001.1:0-10968 GCA_037445115.1 Coleofasciculaceae cyanobacterium bin_20 | reverse complement strand
AAATGGTTGGAATAGGCATCAAAGGCCGGGGGATAGTAGAGCAAGTACCCATCGGTGAGGGGGCAGAAGCAGGTATCGAGGTGGTAGAAGCGCTCGTCCATTAACCGCAGGGACAGGACCTCAATATCCAGCCACTCCGCCAAGTAGGAATGGGAGTCGAGTTCCGAGCGGAAGCCATAGCCCGCCCATAACCAGCGACCCTCGCGATCGAGGAGGGCATCCCCTGCCCCCTCAAAGGGCAGATCCCGTGGCAACTCATGCACCGTGTAGCCCTGAGCCTCGAACCATTCCTTAAAATGCGGCTCCTCCCCTTGCCGTTCCTTATGGAAAAAGCGACTGAGGACCACCTGATTCCCCAACACTAATCCCGCGTTGGCGGTAAACACCATATCCGGCCAACCTTTTTGGGGTTGGACCAGATCCACGATCGCGTATTCCTTGAGAATGTGGTGCAAGCCTTGCCACTGGCTAACGGCCCGCTCCCGCGAAGACTTATGAACATTTCCCTCCATCCAAGGATTAATCACGTAATCTACGTCATAGTGATCGGGAGGACACATTAGAATACGAATAGCAGAGGCTGTCATAGACAAAAATCCTGAAAACGAGCGTTTGCATCAACCCATAGACTCCCTGGCAGTCAAGCGTTTGCCGAGTCGGTTCGGCAAGAACCTCTATAACTTTCGCGTCTAGCAAATTTTGTATCTGGCAAACACAAAAGCGCTGACCAGCCGTTCGCCAGACAGCACGAGTTGATCAGTTGACCAATTGCTTATTGTATTATGGGCACCTCGAAAAATACCAATTTTCGCAACTGTGCCCAAGTTGCTAATAGCCTTGCTCTCGTGAGCCTTGGTGATCGCACTCGGGTTCCCTCAGTGGCTCGGTTCGGCTGGGGGTTACCGTTCGCTCCTGCTGGCTAAAACCATAGGTATCGCGCACTAAATAAAGGGGGCGGCCCTTCACTTCTTCATATACCCGACCCAAATATTCCCCAATAATGCCCAGGGTGACTAATTGCATTCCTCCTAGGAATAGTAAAACCACCATTAGGGATGCATAGCCCGGTACATCCACCCCAAAGATCAGGGTTCGGAGGATGAGGAAAAAGGCATAGGTAAAGGCCAGCAATGATAGACTTATCCCGATATAGCTCCAGATCTTGAGGGGAACCAAACTGAAGGAGGTAATGCCATCCACGGCAAAACGCCAAAGCCGCCGATAACTCCATTTGGTTTGTCCCTGGTAGCGACGATCGCGATCGTAATAAACAGCGGTCTGCCGAAAGCCCACCCACGCAAAGAGTCCCTTCATAAACCGAGTGCGTTCAGGCAGTTGCGTCAGGGCCACCACCACTCGCTGGTCCAAGAGGCGAAAATCCCCCGTATCCCGTGGAATGGCAATCGGGGACATCTGGCCCATCACGCGATAAAACAGATTGGCCGTCAGACGTTTCAACCAGGTTTCGCCCTGGCGGGTGCGGCGGGTGGCATAGACCACATCGTACCCTTCCTGCCATTTGGCAATCAGCGTCTCAATTAGCTCTGGAGGATCTTGCAAATCAGCATCAATCGGGATCACGGCTGTCCCCTGGGCAAAGTCAAGCCCCGCCGTGAGGGCAACTTCTTTGCCAAAATTACGCGATAGGTTAATGACTTTAATTGCGGGATTACGATCGTGGTGTTTTAATAATTCCGCCAATGTCTGATCGCGACTGCCATCATTAATGCAGATGATTTCGTAGGGCCAAGCAATCTGTGCAAGAACTGGTTCTAGGCGGGCAAAGAAGTAATCAATATTGGGCGCTTCGTTATAAAGGGGAACTACGATCGAAATGCTGGGACTTGGGGAAGTTGGCGGCTGGGTTGACATGGAAAACTCCGCCTCCGCCTAGGAGCCTGCCGGTACCCCACCCACCGGGGGACGATTCTGAAGCTGCTGGACAACTCGCCGCAGAACGCCGTTAATAAAGCGGTGCCCATCCTCATCCCCATAGAGTTTGGCCAGCTCAACGGCTTCGTTAATCGCAATCCGTTCCGGGGTCCCCAGGTAGCGTATTTCTGTAATGGCAATCCGGAGCAGATCGCGATCGAGGCGCACCAATCGCTGCACTTGCCAGTCCACCAGCGACACCTCTAGCAGTTGATCAATTTCCGTGCGGTTGGCGTGGAGGTGTGTCAGGATTTCCAGGGTATAGGCGCGGACATCAGCTTGATTGGCCAATTGAATCCGTTCCGGGAAGTCGATCGCGGCTCCCAGGCGATTGAGGGCCGCTTGTCCCTGGGTGATCGCCGCCTGGACCATCACCCGCGCACTGTCCAGATGGGCCGCCTGGGTTTCACTTTTCAGCAATTGCTCATTACCGCGATCGAGTTCCATTGCTGCCGTTTCCAACGCCTCGTGGGCTTCGGTTGTCAGGGTACGCACCGCTGCCAGGACCAGATTTTGTAGGTCTTGCTTGGCCAGTCGTTCAGGACTCGACGGTAATTGACTGAGGGCCAAGAGGGCCAACTCACGGGAAATTTGGCGGGCTTTCATGGATTTTTAGCCTTCTGTGATTAGCCTTCTGTGATTAGCCTTCTTCAACCGGCAACATCGCCTCGCTGGCGGCCACACTCCGAGAGCGCGGATTCTCCGATCGCAGTGCTTCTGATCTTAGCGCTTCCAGGCGAACCTCCTCGGCCCGTCGCTCCTCCAGTCGCCGCAGGTCGGGCAAGCTCATGCCATTCTGGGTCACGGCACTGGGGTTGACAATCCCGCCCGAAATCAACACCTTAAAGGCATCTTCGATCGACATCGAGATATTAATTGCCTCCGCTTCGGGCACGATCGCATACCAGCCCGTCGTTGGGTTCGGTGTGGTCGGGATGAAAATACTGAGCATCGGCCCCGGAAAGTGGGGTTCGATTTCACTACTCACATTGCCTGTCACAAAAGCAATCACCCACAGGCCCCGTCGTGGGTATTCCACCAACACCACCCGCCGGAACTTGCTACTCGAATCCTTGAGCAGGGTTTCCAACAACTGCTTCAGGGTTTTATAAACTGACCCGGCAAAGGGAATCGCTTGCAGGACCCGTTCTCCCACATCCAGCAACCAGCGCCCGACGATATTCCGGGCCATGAGGCCAATCAGCAGAATACTCAGCAGGGGCACCGCCAGCCCCAGGGCCAGGTTAATCAGGTTAATCAGCAGGGGATCAAGATCGTTGATGGGGTTGAGTTGCTTGGGTACGCGGGTTAGGAAGCCAACGACCCAAGTGGAAATCGTGAAGGTCAGCCAGATGGTCGTGGCCAGCGGAATCACAACCAAAAGGCCCGCAATCAGGTCATTCTTAAGATCTTGTTTCAGATGTTTGAACACAGTAGGCCGATTCTCCTCTGACGGACCGGGAAGGCAAGTAGTTGGGTGGATTAGGGTAACTAGCCGGGGGTAACCCTCGGGCTGGGGGAAGGGGGGGGAGCGAACGGGGCCACGGACAATGCCCGTGGGGTCTATCTTAGTTGTAAGACTTGTAAAGAATTGTTTCAAGTTGCTTCAGAAATCCCGTCACGCAGGACCCGGTCGGCCACTCCTGATCGATGGGCGCGGCGTCGGTAACGATCGCGAGGGAAGTCTGAATCAGTATCCCATATAACATTTATCTAGATAATCGCATGGGGATCAAGCCTTAATCACCCATCGTAGCGGAGATCCCATCTGCCTTGGTAGCGCGGGTCGATCTGATCATGGGGCGTAACGACCGTGACCCGCTGGCGAGCAGGACACCGCCGCCCGGTCTGTCTGCCGGTCTGCCTGCCTACATCTGGTGGTTGATCAGGGCACGGAGCCCCCAAGCCCCGATAATGGCATAGGTAAAGGCTAGGACAATCCCGTTAATGCTGGTGCGCCAGGACGCTTGGGAAACCCGAATCTTGGCACGGGTCTCCGCCTCGCTGCGGCGACCATCAATCTCTTGTTGGGCCTGCTGACGCACGCGATCGGCTTCCTGCTTGAGAAACTCATCAATCTTGTTGGGGTCCTGTTTGAACTGTTCTAGGAGTGCGGCATTTTCTGGGTCCATTTGTCCTTGAGCAATGGCTGCTTGGACTTGTTCCGGGTTTTCCAGCAGGGTGTTAATCCGACTCCGCTGTTGCTGTAGCTGCATTTGAAGCTGCACATCGATCTGGGATTGGGCCTGCTGAATGTCCGTCTCAATCTGTTTGAGGGCATCCGATCGCTCATACTGTACATTGCTCAGATGCACGGGGACCAGCACCAGGAAAAAGATACCTAGGATAGCGGCCAAAACCAACAACCAAAACCGGAGGTCAAAGAACAAGCGCCGCTCTAGCAAGGCACTCGCATTGACCCGTGCGATCCAACTGCCGATCAAGAAAAACGCCATCCCTAGCAGCGGGATGGGACCCTGATCGACTAACTGGGGAAGGAGGCTTAATTGCCATTGGCGACTCCCCCAATCATAGGGAATAGCCAAGGCTAGGCAGTTAATGATGGGAATCAGTACCAATACGATCCCAATAATCCGCAGGATCGTCGCGACGGTAGGGGCAGGTTTATAGGAAAACTCGTTCATGGAAGCGGCCTAGCAATGCTTAGCAGAGGGTTAGCAAAGGGATGTTGAAAACCATAGCACCCTTGGGCCAGTCTTGCCCTTTTGCTGCTCTCCGCAGACCGGGAACCCAGGGTTAGGGCACCCGATTGGGTTCAACCTGATCCGGATCAAGGGAGATGACCAGGGCGTAGTTGTAGGGACTGAGATCGCGGCTTAACTCTAGGCGATAGGCTCCCGTTTGGGGTAATTGCAGGTGCCACGCGGTCTGATCGGCGGCCATTGTGGGCTGGAGGGCGGTGCCATCGGGGGCAAACACCTGGGGAAGCGGTGTTGCCCCAGCGGTTTCGACCCGCAACACTTGACCCTGGATTGCCTGGATCAGGTAGGACTGGGAGGGGGAGCCGCTAAAGAACCCGGCTACGGAGACCGATCGCTGCTCGTTGCGAAAGCTCAGGCGTTGGGAAGTTCCCGGCAGCAGCGGCGGAGCAGGGGAAGCCAGGGGTTGGGGTTGGACGATCGCCGTCATGGTGAGCGGGGTTAACTTACTGCGCCAGAACCGAATCGCTGGCATCCGCTCCATTTCAGTGAGCACCGTGGACCATTGCCCCACTTCAAACGCCTGTTGCACACGGGTGAACTGGGTCTCTGCCTGTCGCCAATCCCGCCGCCATTGGGTCACGGTGTCTTCAATGCGGCCATAGGCAACACTGTCGGGGGGAATCGACCGGAGAATGGCGATCGCATCCTCTAGCCGACCGGCTTGATACTGTTCCGTCGCGCCCGCAAAAATGAGTTCCCCTAGATCTGGCGTCGCCGATAGGCTTGGTTGGTTGGGCACTGCTGGGGTACGACACACCACCGCTGTCAATTCCTGATAAACCCAGCCCGCTACGGGAGCTTTGAGGTGCAGCCACCCTTGAGCTTCTGCCACCACGGTTAACACCGTACCGTTCGCCAGGGTACCCACAACGGTCTCAGGTGACCGAGTTCCCAGGAGCGATCGCACATTCAGGGGTGGATTGGGATCGGCCACGATCGTTACACAGGGGGTTTGGGCAAAGGCGGCTTGGGGGGAGATGGCCACATCCCCCTGTACCAAACGCCGGATCGTCGTGACGAATCCATAGAGCAGGGCGATTACTAGGACCATACTTGCCAAGCCAATCCCTGCCCAAACCAATCGTTGACCGAATTGTTGACCGACTTTAGGTTGCATAAATCCTCAAATGGGCACCCCTCCTCACCCCGCAGACCCGTTCGCCCCGTGACGGTGCCTGCCTGTGCCCAGTCTATTCAGTCCGGGCTAAAGGCGTCGAATGAGTCCAACCCCTCGTAGAATGGAAAAAAGGACTTTTAAGGCAATAACAAATTTCTGTGAACAACGTCCGCACCGTTTCCGACACCAAACGTAGCTTCTATAGCCTGCACACTCGCCCGATTAACACAATCTATCGGCGGGTAGTTGAGGAGTTGATCGTGGAAATGCATCTCCTCTCGGTCAACGTTGATTTCCGGTCCGATCCGGTCTATGCGGTGGGCGTGATCACGTCCTTTGACCGATTTATGCAGGAGTATCAGCCAGCCAGGGATCAGGCGTCGATCTTCCAGGCGTTGTGTCGGGCCGTTGAGGCCGATCCCGATCGCTTGCGTCAGGATGCCGATCGCCTGCGGGACTTGGCCAAGCATTTACCCGTGGACGAACTGATTGACTGGCTTTGTCTCCAGTCCCATCGCGATGACGTGGCGGACCTCCAAACCTATCTACGGGCGATCGCCGAGAATCCGCGTTTTAAGTATAGTCGCCTGTTTGCGATCGGCATTTTCTCGCTCTTAGAATGGTCTGATCCGGATCTGACTAAGGATGATGCGCGGCTAGCCCAGACACTTGAAAAGATTGGTGAAACCCTCAAGGTGCCCGTAGACAAGTTCCAGCGAGATTTGGAACTGTATCGCAGTAACTTAGAAAAAATGCAGCAAGCTCAAGCGGTCATGGCGGATGCGATCGCGGCGGAACGCAAACGGCGAGAACAGCGGGAACAAGCCCAGCAAGATACCGTAGCCCCTTCTCCTGACAATGCTGCCGAGTCAGCCTAGGGGGAACTTGGGGGGGATTGCGGGCCTATTTCTGAAGGAAGATTGAGTAAGAGTGCCATTATCTCCTATTACCCTTATTGTGGGGGGAGCATTTTGGGGTAATTGGGGGGAAACCAGATCATGCCATCCGCAGACCTCTGGCTATTGGCACAACAGGGCAATCCACAGGCACTCGAAACCGTCTTCAAGATGCAAAATCCAGAACCCAGTTGGGTTATCAAGGTACGGCTACAGGATAACTGCCTCCAAGTGCTTTTAGAGGCAGAGCCAACCCCTGAAAAGCAGCGTGCCGTTGCCCTTGTGCAGGGTTTCCTGGCGCATCTGCAACCGCTTGCCCTCACGACCGCGCAAACCTTAAGAATTTGGGGACGGCAGCGGGGGCAACTTTTGGCTGATTGGCGCGAAGATATGGAGATCTCGGCTTTCCTAAAAACGCAACAAGAGCTGCCGCCTACCCCGATCGCCGTCCCGGAAGACTCAACCCAAAAGCCAGAACCTACCAGCCCTCCATCAGCACCCGCCAGCATAGCGGCAGGCGTTGCCGAGGGCCTAGAGCCGGAAGCGGTGCTCGAAACGCTCGTTACGGAAGCACCCAGTGACCAGCCGGAACTTACGGACATCCAACCTGAACAGGTTGGGACCGCACCTCAAGTTGCGGAAGAACTTAACAAGCACTCAGAACTGACGGAGCCATTACCAGAAGAGCGGCAAGGCGTGCTCGCATCCCTCAGCGATGAACGAGAAGCGATCGAGTCAGGACTAGAACCGGAAAATGGGGTTCTCGACCGCAGCGACCAGCCAGACTTAATGGGGTTGGAGCCGGAGCCAGAAGGGATCTCAGCCACACCGGAACAGGAGCTGGAGGCTAAGGGGGAGGCGCACGCGCCAGAAATTGACAACCGATTGGCCGACTTGGCGGCGAATCCGGCCAGTTTATTAGTCAGCGGAGCCGCACTCCTGTCTGAACTTATGCCGGAAGCAGCCCCCGAAACAGCCCCAGCCGAAGCGGTTGCCGAAGCTCTCCGTGGCCCTGAGCAGGATCTGGAAAACCCCATCCTCCCATCGGAAAGTCGCGTCGAGGCAGAACTCCCCGATCGTGAAGTGGAGGATGTGACTTCCGATCGCGAAACTGTCCATATCCCTGACGCGCCCCTGGAACAGATATCCGACAAGCAGACCTTCCCGCTCGCCAGCCCTCCCCCAAACGTGACTGATGATGAGGTGACCGATGATGAGGTGACCGATGATCTGGAGCTAGAGGGGCAAGCCTTAGAGCTGCACAGTGCGTTAGAGACGGAAACCAGTGATTGGGAACCCGCAGGGCCGACAAGCGCAGCGGTAGCACCCGCCGAAGCAGCCGTCGCCGCGCCCCGCCCGATCGCCCCCCCCCCATCGCCGCAGGATGGGACGGCTGCCGAGGACGAAGCCGAGTGGTTCCTACGACCTGAAATTGTAGTGGTGGTTCTGTTTGCCCTGTTCGTAATCATTTGGCAGACCTATGAGGCCATTCTGGAAGAAGTAGACAGTAGCGACGCATCCCTCTCTAGCAGCGCCCTAGCCCGTCGCCTCAGCACCACCCGCCGAACCATCAACCGCCTGAAAAAACAGTCCGATTTTGCCCAATGGTCCCAGAGCCGTGATCCCGACGGAATTGGCTGGGTGTATGGCGAAAATGGCCGCTTTAGTCCGGTCCTAACCCCAACACCCGGATTGGAGTAGACCAGTGGCGGGGTCTCCCTCACGGGGCTGGGGAAGATGCTCCGGCGGGAAAGTCGGCGGGGGAAAATAGCTAGATTTCTGGAAACCGGTTTGGGGTGGCCGTAAAAGGTAATATCTCTGGGTTTGGACAGGGGATAGTCGGGCTGCGATCTTGCTCTAGGGCGATGACCAATAGTTGCTTCTGGTTAGTAACTGGGCATTCTAGATCTATCGGGATCTGATGGGGGCTGATAACACCCGATCGCGTCTGCTGGGACGGAAGGGTAGCCTGATTGGGCCTGTGACTGACCTTTGACAAATCCAACTAGCCATTTCGATAGCGAGATATCTTCTATGACGGCGCTCAAACCTGATCCTGACAATCGGCATAGGGGCTTGGGGCTGCAAGCTACCTTGATTGGTGCCATTTTGATCACGGTGAGTGCTACAGCCGCGATCGTCCATGTTTCGTGGTTAATGATGTCGCGCCGTAATATCGAAAGCATTGTGACCCAGGTGAATGAAACGACCACTCGCAGCACGATTCAGGCGGTAGATGACATTTTCTCGCGGGTGGAGTCAGCGGGGCAGTTGGTGCAGCGTCAGCTCACGGAAGATTTGCTCAACAGCGATAATCCCCAGGCATTGGAACAGTTTTACCTCCGCATGATCCAGACCCATCCGACCTTCGCCTGGTTAGAACTGGGACGTGGGGATGGGGACTACCTGGGGGTGCATCGCCATTCCGATGCCCGGATCAACCTGATTCGGCGGGATTGGAATCCACAAACCCAGCAAACCCAAAAGACGACCGAGCATTATGCGGTGGAAGTGGGCGGTCAACCCCGGCGTCTCGTGGAAACGGAGGTGCAGACGGAAACCTACTATGCCCCCCAACGGCCCTGGTATAAGGTCGCGCTGGCCCAGCCCAGACAATTGGCCTGGACTGATGCCTATGTCTTTCGGACCAGTCGCACAGCGGGAATTAATGCCTCGTTAGCCCTGACGCAGCAAGGTAAGGTGGTGGGGGTTGTGAGCATCGCCTTTGAACTGCAACAAATTGCTCACTATTTACAGGAGTTGGCGGCGCAAAATAATCTCACGGTTTTTATTGTCAATACCAAGGGCGAATTGATCGCTACATCGATCGCGGTTGAGGAACCCTATACGGTGACGGGTCCTGACTCACTGCAACTCAAACATCTCCAGGAAGCCACCACGCCAGCCATCCAACTGGTTAATCGCGTCTTGACCAGCGAACGGATCGACATTGCCCAGGTCGATCGTCCCCAACAGCTAACCTATCGCCATCAGGAAACGGGGGAACGCTATTACCTCTCCGTTGCACCCCTGGGGTTGCTCGACTGGCACGTCATTAGCCTGATTCCTGAATCTAATTACCTTGGGGAAGTGAATGCCACGATCGCCAATGCCACCCTACAACTCGGCTTGGTCACGTTACTTTTGGCTGTGGTCATGAGCCTGATTACCTCCCAGTGGATTACCAAGCCCGTGCTACGGCTGAGTGCGGCCAGTGAAGCGATCGCGGCGGGTAACTTGGATCAAACCGTTGCCCTACCCAAGATTCGGGAGTTAAAGATTTTAGCCCAATCCTTTAACCGCATGGCTCAACAGTTAAAAGATTCATTTGTCCAACTGGAAGCAACCAATGCTGACCTTGAGGATCGGGTCACGGCTAGGACGGCGGCCCTCTCGGCAGCCTTGGCGAATCTGCAACAGATGCAAACGCAATTGATTCATACCGAAAAGATGTCTAGCCTCGGTCAATTGGTAGCTGGGGTTGCCCATGAGATCAATAATCCTGTTAACTTTATTCATGGCAACCTCATGCACGCTCAGGAATATGCTGAGGACTTATTGACGATCGTGGCGCTTTATCAAGCTATCCAACCCAAGTTGGATCAGCGACAACATCCGGAATTGGAAGATATTGATATTGAGTTTATCAAGACTGATTTTCCGAAACTGTTAGATTCGATGAAGGTTGGAACGGAGCGTATCCACAATATTGTCAAGTCATTACGCCATTTCTCCCGTCTGGATGAGGCGGAGTTTAAGCTGGCTGATATTCACGAGGGCATTGATAGCAGCCTGATGATTTTGCACAATCGCCTGAAGGCTCGTCCTGAGTATAGTGGCATTAATGTCATCAAAGAGTATGCCGATCTGCCTAAAATTGAATGCTATGCGGGGCAGCTTAATCAGGTTTTTATGAATGTTTTGACCAATGCGATCGATGCTTTGGAAGCCTACGATCGGACCTGTACTGATGAGCAGCGACAAACCGACCCACCCACGATCTGGATCAAAACCCAACTATGCGATAGCGACTGGGTCAGCATTCAGATCATTAACAATGGCCCCCCTATCCCGGCTGAGATTCAGCCCAAACTCTTTGACCCCTTCTTTACGACGAAACCCATTGGCGAGGGGACAGGATTAGGGCTATCGATCAGCTATCAAATTATTGTTGACAAGCACAAGGGGACGCTCACGTGCGAGTCGAAGGCGGAAAGCGGTACAGTGTTTACGATTAAAATCCCAACTCAGAAGTGTTGAATGATAGGAAATGTGTTAAAAAATAGCCTCTAATCGTGTA